>LFSK01000172.1:43962-68983 GCA_001512555.1 Clostridiaceae bacterium DTU059
ATATCATATATTAGCGATTCAAATTGTGCAATGAGGTATATTAGTCCATATGGGCTATTTTTTATAACTTTGCCACACCCCTTAGATCCATTTCTCGCAACTTTTTGTTCCCTCGGGTAAGTATGCAAATAACAAAAACCGCCTAGAACTCTCGTTCTAAGCGGGCTTTCCTTTGGTGACCCACCGGAGACTCGAACTCCGGACACCTTGATTAAAAGTCAAGTGCTCTACCGCCTGAGCTAGTGGGTCATATTTGGCTGGGATGGCAGGACTCGAACCTACGCATGCCAGAGTCAAAGTCTGGTGCCTTACCGACTTGGCTACATCCCACCATTCAAAAGACGCAACAACAATTATAAAGAGTGTTTTCGCCTTTGTCAAGCAATGTTTTAAAAAATAAAAAAGCCAGTTTTCGAAGTTGGAAACCGGAAATGCATCAGTTTCCAACCTCTATTCACCTGACTTGTTGGGGTGAGTAATGGGAGTTGAACCCATGGCCTCCAGGGCCACAACCTGGCGCTCTAACCAACTGAGCTATACCCACCATGCTGACGCAAAGACTATTTTAAGGCCAAAGCGCCTGTTTGTCAAGCATAATGTTGCCCATTCCCTCTTTTTACACCTGTTGCATCCATTGTATGCACCCAGACCCATTTTGTTCCTTGCTGCCCGGGCACGAAGGGTATATTAATCTTCAACTCCTATCAGGGGAACCCCGTGTTCCAGGATGGTGATGGGATTGATCCACACATCGTTAATGGTAAATGAGAAGTGAAGATGGGGGCCTGTTGAGAAGCCGGTGGAACCCACGGTACCAATAACATCTCCCTTCTTTACCATATCCCCGGTTTTTACATATAACTCACTTAAATGATAATGCCAGGATTTAAGGCCATAGCCATGCTCAATAATGATGGTGTTGCCTGTTTCAATAAGGTAATCTGCGATAAGCACCCTGCCGTTATTGGTTGCCACAATGGGTGCTCCCTCATCATGGCCTATGTCCAGCCCATTATGCCTGTAGGATGTGGGGGAGTTATTCACATAGCGTCTTTTGCCAAAATCCTCGGGAGATACGCGTCCTCCCTCAACCGGCTGGATGAATTCCCCTTCCCAGTACCGAACAGGATCGGAAACCGGTTTCAGCGGATAAAGCTTCTCCCTGATTTCAGCCGAACTTTTCTCATTCCTCGTGGACGCCGCCACCTGAGGATCTATTCTAAGATTCTGGATGATGAACTCCTTGGGTCTGACAAATACGCTGAATTCCTTCACAACCTCCCCTGAGGATACCTTCACGGCATAGGATCGGTTCTCCTTATGAAAATAGCTCACAGGAAGAAGGACCGTTCTGGTATTACCCTCCTGAAAAGCATTGGGCTTAAAATCAATCTCTGTTTCGATGGAAAGGTCCTCGTGAGGCTGGATGTTGGAAGCCTTGATGACCAGAAGCTCACCCGGATCAATTTCTTCAGCGGAAATATCAATGCGTACAGGGTAGTCGGCAACCAGTGTAAACTCATATGTGGCCTTTCCGTAAAAGTCCCGATCGTCATTCTGGTTCCATTCAAGCTGCATTATGCAGTTATACAGGCCGTCCTCATCCAGCAGACTGGCGATATTATCCGGCTGATTAAGACTCTGGACCATAACCAGGTTATTGTCCCTGTATATGAAAAGGTAAAAGATATCGGGCTGCACTTCAAAATCATAGCCTAAAACAGATTCCTGATTAATGTTAAAGCTGTAATAGTCGGTTCCTTTCAGGTAATCGGTTCTTGCAGGATAAAACTCACCGTCTGCTTTTCTCATCTGCCACTCATAATCTGAAGGCAGAATGGTATTGCTCAAGCCGTCCAGAGTCAGCGATACACGGGGCGGCCGGTTGTGCTCATACAGCGTGTCAAAGATCGGCTCGCTGAGAATTCTTTCAAAGTACTCGACACCGATCTTGCAAAGTCCTGATTCTGTCTCGACAAATAGGCTTTTCCTTTCCAGAGCCCTGTCCACATACAGTCTATACTGCTTATGACCATTTTTCAGAGTAAAGTCCAGACCATAGGATTTAAGATTCTGCCCCGCCAATTCCCTGTTAATAGGCCGGGCGGAATTGATGGCATCGACGTATAATGAAAAAGAGTTCTTATCGGAAATAATGGAGGTGTTTCCCAACGGGTCAGTAAGAGTGATCTCCACGATGCCGGCCAGCTTCAACACAGGCTTTGGAACAGCAATGATGATGAATGCTGCAATCAGTACAAGCAGGGTAAGTATGACCGCCCTGGTGCCGTACCGTTGTATTCCTCGTCTCTTCGCCGTCTTCTGGGATCTTTTCATCTTGTAACCCCCTCATCATTCCTTACCTCTATTGTATCATTAAAGCCCCGTATTTTAGAATGGGAATAAACATCTTGTCAGGACAATATTCCTGACATGCCTTTTGGCAGAAAGCAAAGGGCCTGCCGAAAAAGCCCTCAACGTAATGATAGGTTCATGGCGCGGCTTTTCCCTGCAGACCCTATGATTATTCTGAAGTTTACCTTAGTGGAATATGCATCCCTTCTACGGCATCATAAGCTCATTTCGATATTCGTTTCTTTATGCTCTGACTAAAGGCATGGTTTCGCCAACACATGAACTTTAATAGGCTCTGCCCCAGATAACCATATGCCTGGCATCCTTTCCGCAGCATAGGCATTTGTCCCCTACCCTCTCCTGTTCAAAAGGAATACACCTGGCGGTGGCTGCGGTTCTTTCCTTAACCTCATTCTCACATGCCTCATCGCCGCACCACATGGCCTTGATAAAGCCTTGCTTCTCATTGAGCTTCTGCTCCAGTTCATCTAGATCCTTTGCTATAAAGGTTCTCTCCTCCCGAAGTCTCAGAGCCTTGTTATAAAGGGACTTTTGTATGTCGTCCAAAAGCTGCGGAATGACGGTTTCCAGCTCATCCATGTTCACAAAGAGCTTTTCCCTGTTCTCCCTCTTCACAAGAACAACCTGGTTCTTCTCAATGTCCTTTGGACCAACCTCCAGCCGCAGCGGAACACCCCTCATCTCATGCTCACTGAACTTCCAGCCGGGCATCTTGTCGGAGTCGTCCAATGTCACGCGGCAGACCTTAGAGAGCCTTTCTTTAAGCTCCCTTGCCTTTTCCAGAACACCCTCAACATGCTGCTGGACAGGAATAATAACCATCTGCACGGGAGCGATCTTGGGCGGAAGTACCAGACCCGAATCGTCGCCATGAACCATTATCAGTGCGCCGATGAGGCGGGTGGTCACGCCCCAGGATGTCTGATGGGCGTATTTGAGCTGGTTGTCCCTGTCCAGATATTGGATGCCGAAGGCACGGGCAAAACCGTCCCCGAAATTATGGGAGGTTCCCGACTGAAGCGCCTTTCCATCATGCATCAGGCTCTCTATGGTATAGGTAGCCTTCGCTCCGGCAAATTTCTCCTTTTCGGTCTTCTTACCCTTGATAACCGGTATGGCCAGCACTTCCTCACAGAAGGAGGCATAGGTATTGAGCATCCGGAGGGTTTCCTCCTCTGCCTCCTCTGCCGTAGCATGAACAGTATGCCCTTCCTGCCACAGGAATTCCACGGTTCTTAAAAAGGGGCGGGTGGTCTTTTCCCAGCGCACCACCGAGCACCATTGGTTATAGAGCTTGGGAAGATCCCTGTAGGATTGAACGATGTTTTTGTAATGGTCACAGAACAGGGTCTCAGAGGTAGGTCTCACACAGAGCCTCTCTGTGAGCTCTTCGCTTCCGCCGTGGGTGACCCAGGCCACCTCGGGCGCAAAACCCTCCACATGATCCTTCTCCTTCTGAAGAAGGCTTTCGGGTATGAACAATGGCATATAAACGTTTTCATGGCCGGTTTCCTTGAACCGCCTGTCCAGATCACTCTGGATACGCTCCCAGATGGCATAGCCGTAGGGACGGATGATCATGCAGCCCCGCACGCTTGAGTAGTCAACAAGATCCGCCTTTTTGATGATATCGGTATACCATTGGGCAAAGTCTTCATTCATGGAGGTGATGGATTCAACAAATTTCTTTTCCTTGGCCATAGAATACTTCCTTTCAAAACTCAGGTTCTATAGTGTAATGTGGTTAAGCACCACAAAATCCAGTCTGTATCAGGATCCGCCATGTTTTTTTATTGTTTCCAAAACGGCGGCCACTGCGTCTTCCACAGGCAGTGTCGAAGCATTGTCCTCATATCTTAGCCTGAACTCAACCAGTCCTTCTGCAACCTTTCTACCCACATTGATACGGATGGGTATGCCAATCAGATCTGCATCCTTGAACTTGACACCTGCCCTCTCATTGCGGTCGTCAAGCAGCACCTCAACATTGTGTTTTTTAAGTTCCTGATAAAAGTGCTCTGCAGTTGAGGCCTGTTTTTCATCCAGAACATTGACGGGAACTATAATCACCTGCCAGGGCGCAATGCTCATGGGCCACAGAATACCGTTCTCATCATGATTTTGCTCGATGATCGCTGCCATGGTCCGGTTGATTCCTATTCCGTAGCATCCCATGACCATGGGATGTTCAGATCCCGATTCATCCAGGTAGGAGCAACCCAGCGACTCGGAATACCTGGTACCCAGCTTGAAAATATGTCCTACTTCGATACCCCGCCCAAACTCCAGCGCCGTTCCGCAACGGGGGCACGGGTCGCCCCTGGCAATCATCCGAATATCGGCATATTCTGCACGAAAATCCCTCTGGGGAACCACATGCTTTAAGTGGAAACCTGTCCGGTTGGCACCGACAATGAGGCTTTGACCTCTGCCAAGCTCCAGATCGGCAATTATCCTTACCGGCAGACCTACCGGTCCCGCAAAGCCAACCTCGGCTCCGGTAATGGACTTCACACTCTCTTCATCAGCCATTTCAAGGCTGCTGCAGCCCAGAAATGACATGAGTTTTGCTTCATTGATTTCACGGTCGCCCCTGACCATAGCCGCCACTATAGCTCTGTCAGCCCTATAAAGGATTGTCTTTGCAAGATCGGTTTCCCGACAGCCTAAAAAGCCGGTAACTTCTGCGATGGTTCTCGCATTCGGAGTAGACACAGCCTCAGGCTGCAACCGATCGACTGCTTCTGACTCTGCTTTTGATTTTGCGATACATTGAGCCTTTTCACTGCTGGCGGCATACCCGCAATCGGGGCACTGGACAATTTCGGATTCACCGGCTTCGGACCTGACTGTGAATTCCTGTGAGCCTGTGCCGCCCATGGTTCCTGAATCAGCATCTATAACGACGTATTCCAGCCCAAGACGGTCAAATATGCGTCTATAAGCCTGGTACATGGCCTCGTATGATGCATCCAGCCCTTCCTGATCACGATCAAAGCTGTAGGCATCCTTCATCAAAAACTCCCGGGAACGCATGACACCGAAACGTGGTCTGATCTCATCCCTGTACTTGGTTTGGATCTGATAGAGATTCAGGGGTAGATCCCTGTATGAACGGGCATAATCCCGGACTGTCCCGGTAAAGATCTCTTCATGGGTGGGACCTAAGCAAAAATCTCTCTGATTTCTGTCTTTAAGTCTGAACATCTCGTCCCCGAAAGTGTCCCAGCGCCCGGACTCACGGTAGCTTTCAGCAGGCAGAAGCGCTGGCATTAAAAGTTCCTGGACACCAATGGCGTCCATTTCCTCCCGGATGATACCCTCTATTTTTCTGAGCACCCTAAACCCCAAAGGCATATAGGAATAAATACCGGAAGCCTCTTTTCTGATCAATCCAGCGCGCAGCATGAGCTGATGACTGATAATCTCAGCATCGGAAGGTGTCTCTCTCATGGTTTTGAAGAACAAACGTGTCATCTTCATGATAGTACTTACTCTCCTTAAGTCGTTATGCTACCGGATTTTCGTTCAAGCAATAAAAAACCGCCCCATTGACGGGACGGATCTGATTCTCCGCGGTACCACCCTCATTGATATGGAACAAAACCATATCCGGCTCGTTAAGTCTTTATCGGGACTCATGCGCAGGCCTCTTCAGCCTGTATCTCAGGGTTGGGACGAAGTTTAGCTTTACAGGAGCCTTTCACCGGTTGCGCTCCCTCGCTGGGAAAGCATCAACTTCTTATTCCCGTCATCGATCTTCATATTACTGCCTATTATATCCGGCGCCCATCCGTGTGTCAATAATAGTATGGCGATGGATAGAGGGAGCTATCCTTATAGAAGGTGCTGTCTACAAATTCCTGATATTGCTCCCTCGCGTTCAGAAATGCATCATACTTGGCATCCAGTTCCTTACGTTCCACCCTCCCCAGTTCGTAAAGGGCAAGTACGCGCCTCAGGTCGAGAGCCTTAATAATGTAGTTCTGTTCCATCAGTTGACCCTTTACACGAATGGGCATGTTGTAGAACTCGGCAAACTGGGTGGTCTCATCGGTGTTGCCTATAGCATTGAGCTCATCTTCATCCAAAAGACCGCGCCCCTTCACCAGGGTTGTCATTGCTGAAAAGCTGTTCAGGGCGGATTTGATCTTGTCCAGGGTCTGCAATCCCCTGTCAATGGAATAGTTGCCATTAAGGGGACCCTGCTGTGTATAGGACTGGTAGCCGCCCTTGAAGTTCGGAGCCCTCTCCAGCTCGTTATAATAGCCTTCGGCCACCTGCTTTCTGGATGCCTGATCCTTAACCTGCTTCTCGTCCTGGCGAAGTTCCTCTATCAGGCTGTCTTTTACTGTGATCTCTTCATTCAGCTTGATGACTATCTCTTCCAGATTGGCTATCTGTGCTTTGTATACCTCTATTTCAGCGGATATGTCTGTATCTGCTTCCTCGCCACAGGAAACCATCAGGAGACATATCACCAGTAGAAGAATCATTGCTGCTGTTTTTTTCATCTATGATATCTCCCTTAAACATTGTACTTCTATTATTTATTATAGACTTCCGGAGGGCAAGACGGGTTCATCATATTACCCGAACCGGTCCTGATAATAGGCCTATGCCACGGCTCATCAAAACCCGGTTTGGTTTCAGGAATTGATAAACGATCACATTACATCCGGGACGGTACTTTCCGCCTTCCTTTCAGAGGAACCCAACTGAGGCTTTGGGGACAGGATATAGACCTCAATGCCTGAAACAGCCTATTACAGATCCTCCAGTTCTTTGAGCCACAAATATGATGACGCATCGCTGGGCATGCGCCAGTCACCCCTTGGAGAAAGGCTTATACTGCCTACCTTGGGCCCGTCGGGAAGGCAGGAGCGCTTGAACTGCTGCGTGAAAAAACGCTTATAGAATACCTTGAGCCATGCCAGAAGCTGATCCCTGGAGTAGGTACCGCTAAAAGCCTGCTGAGCAAGCCAGAGTATTTTTGCAGGGGAAGCACCCCATCTCACAACATGATACAGGAAGAAATCATGGGCTTCATAAGACCCCAAAACATCCTCTGTTTTCTGCGAAATTTTCCCGCTTTCGGATGGAGGCAGAAGTTCAGGGCTGATTGGGGTATCTATGATGTCCTGAAGGATGCTTTTTATGTTACCATCCGCTTCATTATCGGCGTACCATTGCAGAATATAGCGGATCAGGGTTTTGGGCACACTTGAGTTAACTGAGTACATGGACATGTGATCCCCGTTGTAGGTGCACCATCCCAGTGCAAGCTCGGACATATCCCCGGTTCCAATCACCAGACCATCATGCTTGTTTGCCAGATCCATCAGTATCTGGGTGCGTTCCCTGGCCTGGACATTCTCATAGGTTGTATCGTGAACATCGGGATCATGGCCGATGTCCCTGAAGTGCTGCAGGCAGGACTGGCGTATATCAATCTCTATAAATTCGGCGCCAAACGCCTTGATGAGTTCAACTGCATTCTTATAGGTTCTTCCGGTTGTGCCAAAGCCCGGCATGGTGACAGCCAGGATTTTCCGGGAGGAAAGACCAAGCTGCTGCATGGCTCTCACTGTAACGATCAGGGCAAGGGTTGAGTCAAGCCCGCCGGATATACCTATGACCGGACGCATCAATCCTGTGTGCCGCATTCTTGTCACCAGACCAGAGGTTTGTATGGACAAAACCTCACAGCAGCGTTCATCCCGCTGCCCCTTGTTGTCCGGCACAAAGGGATGCTTTTCAATCAGCCGCTGAAGGGCGTGCCGCTTCACAGGATTTGCCTTAAAAATAATCTTTCTGTAGTGGTGAGCATTCTGGCCGGCACGGTAGGTTCCTATGTTGGTTCTGTAAGACAGCAGACCTGTTACATCTATGTCATAAGAAATCATGTCGCTGGAATTCAGAAACCTCTCTGACTGGACTGCAAGCATACCGTTTTCCGCAATGATGTTATGCCCTCCAAAAACCAGATCAGTGGTGGATTCTCCAATATTGCTGGAGGAATAGACATAAGCTGCCACACAGCGGGCGGATTGATTCTCAATGAGGCTTGTCCGGTATGCGGCCTTTCCAACACGCTCATTGCTTGCCGAAAGATTAAAAAGAAGAACGGCTCCCGCCTGAGCCAAAAAGCCGCTTGGCGGAACTGGAACCCACAGGTCCTCGCATATCTCTATGCCCATGCAAAAGTTCTCGTTATTCTCACAGGCAAAGATCAGATCGTTGCCTATGGGTACTGTTTCCCCGCCAATCCGGATCTCCTGGATATCAAGAAACTCCCCGCCAGAAAACCATCGGTGCTCAGAGAACTCGTTATAGCCTGGGATATGGGTTTTGGTAACAATACCGAGCAATTTGCCATCCTGTATCACTGCGGCGCAGTTGAACAGCCTTCCTCTGATATTGAGGGGAAGACCCACCATTACCACCATGAGGGAACCCTGAGTCTTGTCGGTAATCTCCTGGAGGGCTTTAACGGCACCCTCCTGCAGAACGGTCTGTCTGAACAGATCGGCACATGTATAGCCCGTTATGCATAGCTCGGGCAGTACTAAAAACTCAACCTGCTGCTGGTCAGCCCTCTGGATAATCTCAATAATCCGTTTTTTATTAAACTCACAATCCCCTACCCTCATTTCAGGGGAGGCGGCGGCAACTCTTACAAATCCATATTGATCCATATCTACACCAGCCTTTTACAGGATCATTCCGAAAAGCAACAATTCTCAATACCTGATAAAAGGGAGCCGCTCTCACAAAGTGGTCCTCTGCGGCTTATCATAACCCAAAAACAATGAAAGTTATCCCATGATTGAATCTTATCAGAATAGCCAAAAAAAAGAAAGTATGGCCTCCGCCCTATGCAAAAACCCCAGGCCTGAAACCTGAGGTTTTACTGGAGCGGGTGAAGGGAATCGAACCCTCGCGACCAGCTTGGAAGGCTGGGGTTCTACCACTGAACTACACCCGCAAATCTGCATTTAAACAATTCTTTCGATGACGCATTGTCTATTATACAGAAACTGTTCCCCGCTTGTCAAGAGACTTTACACGAACGGTAAAAAATAATAAACCCGATTTGGAATTGCCGAGGGATGGGTCACCCTGCCAATCCCGCCAGCTCTTTAAGCAAGGTAGGATCGGCGTGAAGCTCTTTCACCAGTTCCTGACATACTCGATATTTTTCGCGGTTGAAGCCTGAAAACCGGGTAGCCCGTATTAAAAGGTTCTTTGGAGTATCCAGGGGAGACACATATTCCACAGCTGACACCCTGTACCCAAAGGCTTCAAGGATCATGCACCTAAGACCATCGGTTAGAATATCGGCCATCCTGGCCTTCAGAACCCCCTGTTTCAGGATTTCTTTAAAGGGATCATACCGGTATTGGGACAGAAGCTCGCTATGACAGCAGGGTACAGCAATAATTCCCCTTGCTTTGTTTCTTATGCCATAGGCCAGCGCATAATCGGTTGCCGTATCACAGGCATGGAGGCTTACCACCAAATCGGGTTCAATGGCCCCCACTCCTTCCTCCTCATAGATTAGCTGCCTGATATCACCCTTGATAAAGCTCATATTCCTGTATCCCAGGCGCTTGGCAATGCCCCGGGAGGCCTGGATAACGCCCTCAGAAATATCAATTCCGGTGAATCTACAGTTAAGCTTCAGGACATCCTTGATATAATAGTTGAGAACAAAGGACAGATAGGATTTTCCGCAGGCACAGTCCACTATTCTTAGCTCGTTTTTACCCCTGGCCAGTTCCTTAATCATGGGATCCAGTAGCTCTACAAAATGATCGATCTGGTTGTATTTTCTGATCATGTCGTTCTTTATCTTGCCGTTTTCGGCCATGATACCAATCTCCTTGAGCAGCGGATCAGCCTTGCCCACCTTGATCCAATACTCCCTGCCCGAGATGGAGCCGGCCTCGGCATGTCCCTGAAAAAGCTGTTCCCTGTCTTCCTCCAGTTGTCTGGTCTTCATGGTTACGTTTCCGGATTCAGCCTCAATTATCAGCGTCTCTCCCCGAAAACTGCATTCCAGGCGCACTGCGTCAAACCGCTGGGCGTATTCCAACATCACATCAGAAAGCTTTTGGGGTTCCACCCGGCTTCTGCGCCCTTCAAAACGCAGATCAAGCATTTCGCCGGCAGGCTCCGCCGAAAACGGAAAGCGTTTTGCACCTGACTTGAAATCCCCTTCAAGAGATATAAAATAATCAATTTCATCCGAAATCCTGTATGCTAATCCCTGCAGCATGAGTCCCAGTTTATTGAGGGTCTGCCTGTCCATGAACGAACCATCCTTTCAACCTTTATTCTGCCCCGATCAGTGCCTTTTCCTCTTCTGTCAGTTCCCTGTATTCACCTGGCTTCAGCATTTCATCCAATGCGAGCTGACCCATTTTCAGGCGTTTTAAGGAAACCACTTCTGCTCCCACCGCCTTAAACATTCGCTTCACCTGATGAAACTTCCCCTCATAGATCTCCACCTGGGCTATAACCGGCTCCATGCTGATAAAGCGCAGATCGGCGGGCAGGGTAGTAAATTCACTGTTTATGACAACGCCCTCTTTAAAGGCGGTAATTGCCGATTCTCCCGGATAGCGGTCCAATTGAGCCTCATAAAGCTTTGGTACACGCTTCTTGGGGGATAACAGGTTGTGAGCCAGTGTGCCGTTGTTGGTAATGAGCAAAAGTCCCTCGGTGTCCTTATCCAGCCTTCCGGCGGGAAAAACCTTCATCAGCCTGTATTTATCGGGCAGAAGATCCAGAACCGTTCTGGCATACCTGTCGGAAGTAGCGGTAAGAACGCCCTTTGGCTTGTTCATCATGAGGTAGACATATTTACTGTGATGTATCGGGGTATCATCAAAGGTAACCTGATTAATCCCAGGATCCACATGATGACCGGGGTCGGTGCAAACCTCACCGTCCACCTTCACCCGCCCCTTCCTTATAATCTTTCTAAGCTCGCTCCTTGTAGCGATCCCCTGTTCCTTTAAAAATCTGTCCAGACGCATGCTCTCCATCACTGCATCCTCCAGCCCTTCGGATACAGGTTCTTAAGGGTTCCGCTGTCCTGTTTTCCCCATCCCAGGGGAAAGCCGTCTACGCAAACCGCAACATATCCTTTTTCTCCATCATGGATCAGGGTCTCCCCCTTAAGATAGCGAATAACGCTATGATCCTGCACCGAAAGATTTATAACACGCTTAAAGTCGTTCATTCTCATGGCCATGACCAGGGATGCCGAGGGCTCAAAACGCCCCTTCATGTACTGACCAAGATAAAGGCCTGCCTTCTCCCATCTCAGATCAGGAACCTCAGTCATGGCAGGCGGAAGCCTGAAAAGGCTTGCCTCTCTTAAATGGAAAACACCGTTCAGGAGGGTGTTCATGTTTTCCTGCTCAAAGGCACGGAATGCATTAAGGGCATCCTGGGCTTCCGGGCTTGTGCATAAGGTTTCACCCTGAATATGATAATTCTTGTTTAGCTGTGTTTCGGAAACACGGCCATGCTGGGAATCATGGTTTCGGATACTTGAGTCCGACAAAGTTCCCGGCTTTTTCAGGCAGAATACGAAATGGCCTTCACCTTTGGCTCTATGGGGCCATAATCGTAACCCGGTACTGAACCTGGAGCTGTCTTTTCCCGCCCACTGACCCCGGGATCGTTCCCAGCCCGGATAATCCTCGATTGGTTGAGGTTCAAGATTATATTTTCCCGCGAAATACGCCATGTTCCTCTCATTCTCGTCGGGATTGAAGGTACAGGTGGAATACACAATGATACCGCCGGGTTTAAGCATGGCATAGGCCTTATCAAAGATGTCCCTCTGAATGGCTATGCATTCGGTGCTCTTATAGCGCGAATAACTCCGTATGGCTTCTCTGTCCTTTCTGAACATACCTTCCCCTGAGCATGGCACATCCAGAAGAATTCTGTCAAAGTATTCAGGAAAAGCATGAGCCAGCCTCTCAGGCGTTTCATTGACCACCAGTGTATTGGTAATACCCATAAGCTCCACATTCTTAACCAGAGCCTTTATGCGTTTCGGGCTTATATCGTTGGATACGATCAGCCCGGAGTTTTTCATCATGCAACCCAAATGGGTTGTTTTCCCGCCGGGTGCTGCACAAAGATCCAAAACCCGCTCTCCCGGTTTTGGGGACAGAATCTGGGCAGGCATCATAGCACTGGGTTCCTGTATATAATAAAGCCCGGCATGATAATAGGGGTGCTTGCCCGGTGTAAGATCCTCATAGTAATAACCTTCCGAAATCCAGGGAATCGGCGTGAGACTGCCTTCAAACAACCTATCGAACGAATCGGGATCTATCTTCAGCGTATTCAGGCGCAGGCCATTTGCACGTTCATCATCAAAAGAGCTCTTGAAAAGCTCGTATTCATCAGCATCCATCAGATCTTTAAATTTTTCTTCAAAATATTCTGGTAATTTCATTTATTTGAGCTCCCTGATTGGTATATAATGTTGTTATGAAAAGTCTTCATCTTTAAGGAGGCAGAATGACGCTTAACAAATTCAGTGTTACTGCCGATCTTGATTATTCTCCCGAAAGCATCGATTCCTTCATCAACATTTGTGAGGGCTTGATATCATGCATCACTGACGACTCCGGTGCCAGGTATTTTCTTAAGACCGCAGTGGATGAGCTCTCCGTCAACTCCATTCAGCACGGATACCTGAAAAAATCCGGCGAGATCAGTGTGTGTATCGAACGGTGTGAAAACAAAATCTATCTTGAAATAGCCGATCATGGCATCGGCATTGACCCCTCCGAAGTCAATTTCAACCGGGAAGCCCAAACCGAACAAGACCTGCAGCCCAACGGCTGGGCTATGGCCATTCTCAACCGCATCAGCAACGGTGTCAGCATCAGAAGCAATCATCCCCGGGGAGCTATTGTCTCTCTGAGCATAAATCTTCCCTTCAACCCCTGATTGAAGTACCGCACCCATTACCCATTCAGGTTATAGAAATCGTTCTCTATCAGGAGCTTTGCCCGCTCTGCGGATCTTCCGCCACTGTTCAGAGCATCGGACAAAAAGTCGGGATGCTCCTTTAAAAACTGTCTCATGGAGCCATCCGGGTCTTCCATATAATCAAGCACCATTTTGAGCTGTGCCTCATCAATATATTGTTTCCTGAAGGCCTCTTCAAATACGCTTTTTTCAATGCTGATTAGGGCATGGGATTCCACCTGAAACCTGCCAAGGGCTTCAGCTCCTCCCTGAAGCCGGTCCACAACAGACAGGCTATGGTTCATCTGTGCTCCCAGCCTGCTGATAATAGGTATCCAGGCTCTTGTATAACTGGATGCTGAAGTGATGAGATCGGCAACATGCATCACCGAAGCACCATCCAAATCCCCCGGGGCGTGGGATGATCCGTTCTCATAGACAACCGCGTCCATATCCTTGAAAAGGGTGATATGGGGCTTTCCCAGGTGGTAGGCAACCGGCAGAGAAAAAATCCAGTCACGGCGCTCCCCTCCTGAAACAAAATCGATGGCAGAAGGGTCAAGATGCGCATTGATATAAGCCATCAAGGTGTCTATGGTTCCCTTGTATATGGGATTGTTACGGTACTGATCCATGAGGGTTTTATTGAGTTCTCCAGAGCAAGCTTCTTTATCTTCCTTCAGGCTGTCAATCCGCTTAAGCAGCAGATTTGCCTCTTCTTCGCTTCCAAAAAGGAAATGAGTGTTTATATAATACGGTCCTATTTTCCCGGAGGTATACCAGAAGGGATTTTCCTTTGGACACACCCTTATGGCTCTGGTTTTAAAAAGATAGGATATGAGTTGGCTGTTCATTGCTTAAATCCCTGCCCTTTCATTCATATATATCTTTGGAGAATCCCCATCCGTGTCACAGGACTAACCCGCCTATCAGCTCTGAGACCGACCGGCAGTTGTTTTCAGCCATATATTGCTCGAGGCCGTCGATGGCCTCCACCCACGCATAGGGGTTTACAAAACCCGCTGTTCCCACCATAACCGCCGATGCACCGGCAAGAAGGAATTCAACCACATCGGTTCCGTTAGATATGCCGCCCATACCTATCACGGGTATCTTCACAGCCCTGGATACCTGATAGACCATTCTGAGCGCAACGGGCTTTACCGCAGGTCCCGAAAGGCCGCCCATGACATTCCCCAGTATGGGGCGTCTTGTTTTGGCATCTATAGCCATCCCCAGAAGGGTGTTGATCAGGGATAGGGCATCTGCTCCCGCCGCTTCAGCGGCGCAGGCAAGCTCACAGATATCGGTTACGTTAGGGGTCAGTTTTACGATAAGGGGCTTTTTGCAGGATTTTCTGACCCTTGAAACCACCTGGGTGATGCCCGATGCAGTGCTTCCAAATGCCATGCAGCCCTCTTTCACGTTGGGACAGGACAGATTAAGCTCTATGGCATCCACATCAGCCTCGGAAAGAATCCTCACCATTTCCTCATATTCTTCCACCGTATTACCGGAAGCATTGGCTATTATTGCGGTGTCATGTCTTCGCAAAAATGGAATCTCATCATCAATAAATGCATGAACCCCCGGATTCTGAAGGCCGACGCTGTTGAGGATTCCTGCCGGTGTTTCTGCAATCCTTGGGGGAGGGTTCCCCTTTCTTGGGAGGAGGGTCAGCCCCTTTACTGCAATACCCCCAAGCCTTGAAAGATCAAAGAAGGCACTGTATTCCCGGCCAAAGCCAAAGGTGCCTGATGCCGCTATAACTGGGTTTTTCAGGCTTAAACCGGCAATATTCACCGCCAGATCGATTTTGTTCTCCATTGTGCATCAATACTCCCCATAGTCTTCAGTATATTTTCGCTATGATAAGCATATTGGCCGGACACCGGCCAAGGACTATTCCTGGAAAACTACGCTTTCCCCGCTAAATACCGGCCCATCCTTACAGACATGGGCATAATCCCAGTCGTCACTGAGCCTTACCTTGCAGGCACATACCAGACAGGCACCGATCCCGCAACCCATTCTCTCCTCCAGCGATACCTCGCATGGAATGCTTTTCGCCTTGCATATCTCCACAGCATGTTTCATCATAGGTGTGGGTCCGCAGATGAATACGCGGTCGATAGGTCTCTCTTCCAGCTTCCTCTCCAGGAGGGCTGTGACAAAACCCCTGGCACCATAGCTTCCATCATCGGTGGCAATGGCAATCTCATTGCTCTCCTTTTGGAAGGACTGTTCCAGCACAACCTGGTTCCGGTTTCTGAAGCCCAGCAGGGTCAGTTTCTCAGAAGCCGGGTGCTCCCTCAGCAGTTGGAGCAGCGGAAACACTCCAATGCCGCCCCCTACCACAGCAATCCTCCGGTCTTCCCTGTTCAGGCTGAAACCGTTGCCCAATGGGCCTATAATATCTATGGGATTATTTTCACAAAATCTCGATAAGGCTTCGGTTCCCCTGCCCCTGATCTGGACGCCTATATCGAATGTACCCCGCTCCCGGTCAATGCGGCAAAGGCTGAAAGGACGCCTAAGATAAGCATCGGTACCGCCGCATTTTACATTCACAAACTGCCCTGGCTTTCCAGTTGCGGCAATTTCGGGTGCCTCTATGGTCATTAAAAAGGTATCTTCATTCAATTGATTTATTGCTCCAACCCTATGGATCAGATTCATCTCATTCCCTCCGGAACATTTCTTTTTGGCATTCTATCATAAACAGGCTGTCCATGCCACACATTGGCAGAAGCCAGTCTTATGACTCATTTGTTTGCAGTAATACTGTTCAGCTTGTCCAAAAGGCATTCCACACTCTTTTCTTCAAGTTCCAGCCAGCTTTCACGCTCAAGGATATCCTGCAAGTAATGGGCATCCGAGCTTCGAATAAAACCGTAGCTTCTCAGATCTTCCCTTTCCTGGAGAAAGCTATCAATGCGGCAATTCCCGGAGCATTCCAGATACCTGAATCCGTATTCTTCAGGAATGGAGCCGAAGGTATAGAGCATGCTGAAGGATTCCCTGTCCACATGGGCTGGCATTACGGCACCTCCCATGCCTCTTACCATGGAGATGGCATCGGATGCGGCAAGTTTGCAGGCACCCACAAGAAATCGGTCTTCGGTTCCAATTTCTTCATCCAGGCTGTTCATGTAGATTTGCCTTCCGAAAACATCCTCACGGTTCCTGAAGGGAAAGAGATTCTTAAAAACTTCATCCTGAAAACTGTTAGCCGCATCGGAATCGGGAAAATAGCACAAGAGATGGATTTCTTCAGCCGTGCACAGCTCCATCCCCGGGATCACCAGCAATTCACCGTCACCGGCTACTTCAAGAACAGCTGTACAGTTCCCCGCGGCGTTATGATCGGTTATGGCGATGATGTCAAGCCCTTTAATCCTTGACATATTCACAATGTTGTTGGGCGTCATGTCATCATCTGCACAGGGTGACAGACATGTATGAATGTGGAGATCAATGGCATACTTCATCATTCGGCCTTCCGTAATAAGCAATACAGCTCAAAGGAAAGTTCTGCTGCAGTTTTCGCTGAGGACAGCATGACTACCTGCTTTTCAACTGCCCTGGCAAGGGATTGCTCCTCTATCTCGATGCTTTCCGCCACAAGCACACAGGCGACATCGGTCAGGGATGCAATGGCAACAACATTAAGATTGGTATGGATTGTTATCCACACATTGCCGGGATCCAGCTTTGCCATGGCATGGCTTAAGAGATCACAACAGTAAACTCCGGTAATCTCCCGATCCAGCATCTCTTCGGTTCCGGCTTCAAGGCTGCAGTCCAGTTTATCAATCATATCCCTGATCGTCATAACTACCTCACATTTCTTATTCAGATTCCAGTTCGTCAACTTTCTCCCTGAGCTTTATTATGCATTGGGTGAGTACGGCGTTGTCCCGGACAATATCCTCGGCCAGCGCACGGCAGCTTGGCGCGCCGCATGCCCCGCAGTCAAGCCCGGGCAATTCATCGGTCAGCTCATCAATTCTCTGCATCTTCACCAGGGCTTTCACCATATCATCATCCAGTTTGAGAATGGGACGGTACTCAACATTTGACTCCCATATGTATTGCTGATCATCGTCCAAAGGCGCCTGCCCTATGCCTGTGGAGGCTCTTTCAGCCTCGTTTCTGAGGTTAGCCTTGGCCACAAAGGGGTTTTCCGCAACCAATGGGCCTCCCAGACACCCCTCAGGGCAGGCGAGGGCTTCTATAAAATCAATATCCTTAAGGCTTTCGCGGACAGTTTGCTCTAAAATGGCATTAACGTTCCTGATGCCATGAACCGCTATATATCTTCCCTTACCCAATGCGGAGCTTTCTCCTCCTGTTCCGGCCCATGAAACGCCAATGGAGCCCGACAGATCGAAATGGGTATCCCCGGCTGTTTTTTGTTTCTTCATCTGCTCCAGTAAAGGAACATAGATATTTTTCATGGCCAAAACACCATCCACATCGGATCGACTGTTCTCATAAGGAGCCTTAACGCTGGTCACCTTTGCAGCGCAGGGAGAAATAAAGAAAGCGCCTATCCTATCAGCAGGTATGCCCTTCCTCATAGCATCGTTCTTAGCCAGTATCGCAGCTACCTCCATGGGGGATTTGATCTTGATCAGTCTGTCGATGAGGCTTGGGAAACGAACCTGAATCAGGCGAACCACGGCAGGGCAGGCTGAGGAGATAACCGGTTTTTTTATTTCCGGATTCTTAAGATATTTCTGAGTGGCCATGGTTACGATCTCGGCAGCCCGGGCAACTTCAAAAATCTGATCAAAGCCCAGACCAAGCAGACCCTTGAGAATTCTCTTCCTTGTGTATTCAGGTCCAAACTGCCCATAAAGTGATGGCGCGGGTAAAGCAATCTTATATTCGTAGTTTCTGATGGAATCAAAAGGGTCGGTTACTGCCTTTTTGGCATGGTAGGGACAGATGCGTATGCATTCGCCGCAGTCTATACACCGCTCTTTGATGATCACAGCCTTGCCGTTTCTAACCCTGATAGCCTCTGTGGGACAATATTTGATACAGTTAGTACAGCCCCGGCATTTATCCTTGTCAAGGGTAACTGAATGAAAGTATATCTGTTTCATCTAATACCAATCCTAAATCTTTAGAAATAAACCGTAATGGTTACTACCGTACCCTTATCCTTTTCACTTTTAATAACAAGTTCATCAGCATGCTTTTTTATATTGGGCAGTCCCATACCGGCTCCAAACCCCATCTCGCGGATACTGTCCGATGCAGTTGAGTAGCCCTCTTGCATGGCCAGTTCCATGTCTTCTATCCCCGGACCCTCATCAGAAATCTCTATGGTAATTTTATCACCGCTGATCTCGACATGAGCTTTCCCGCCACGCCCATGTATGACGGCATTGATCTCAGCCTCATACATGGCAATAGCCGTTCTTTTGATCCGGTCAGGCGCAACCCCCAATTGTGAGAGGAGCTTTCTGACAGCACTGGAAGCTTCGCCGGCCACTGAAAAATCATTGGCTGGTATGTCGAAATCTCTTATAATCATCTGACCCATGCCTAAAATCCATGCCCCCGTATACCGCTTTGATAAAGCCTTCCGCTCGCCTCAAAAAGCGGATAATGGGTTGACATCAAGGCAATTCTCTTTTCTTCAGCCAGCTCAATCATGGCCTGTTGCGGCTTCTTCCCCCGTACGAAAATAATAGCTTTCATGTCCATCATCTCTGCTGTTCGAATAACCTGGGGATTGATCAGTCCGGTCAGAAGAAGGGCGTTCTCCTTTGAGAAGGCCATAACATCGCTCATAAGATCTGCGCTGCATGCAGACTTAATATCAGTCATAGTGTCATGATTTACTGTATAAAGTTCAGCATTTAAAAGTGTGGCTATTTCAGAAATTTTCATATAACACCTCAAACCAAATAACTAATAGAGAAATAGTCACTCGTAACCGAGCCGGCGGAGCCTTCTGCCTGAAGATCAGATCGGCACTTCCTGATAGTTTAAAACCGCCCAATCAGGGACGGATTTATGATTTTCTGGCAGCTTCAAAATGCTTGTTAAGATCTTCTACAAGTTTATCGGCATCTACTCCATGAACGGCACATGCATCGGAAATGCTTTCGCCTGATGCCGAGGGGCACCCGATACAGTGCATTCCGTGAGCAACAAAAATACCCGCCGTATTCCGATCCATCATCAATACATCCATAATAATGGTGTCCTTGGTTATCATAGTAGACATATCCATCCTCCCATATCCTGATTCAAAGATTCAACAATTTTTTATTGTTTACATTATAACAAATACATTGAAATTCGCAAATAAGTTAGAAGTATTTAGCCGATTGAAATTTTGAAGGAATTATGATAAGTTTATCGGGTATGATATTATTACCAGGTCATAACACTATACTCCTGTAAAGATTCGGGATTAGCAGATAAAATACTTCCCGGTCTATACAGAGAATTGCGTAAAAAACCATCAGGCCCAGGGAGGAAGGAAGATGTCCTTTTTTAAGAAAATACTAGGATCAAACAAACAGGATGTAGCAGATCCAACCAATATATCTGACAGCGAAAGTGCTGCTGCAATGCATGAGCCCGAAGCTGGAACAGAAGAAGAAGTGGTTGCGGCAATCATGGCTGCCATTATAACCGCCATGGGGCCGGGCGCCTCCAATGGCCTGAGAATCAGATCCATAAAGCGAGTGGGCCCAAACGCCCCGGTCTGGTGTGTAGCCGGCAGGCAGACATATATCTCCTCCAGGCTGTAACAGTTCTTCACGATAGATGTCAATAACCGGGATTGATTGGTCGGCGATGCCCCGCATCTATTCATATGGTATATATTTGCCATGCAAATCCTGATTCTGTTATAATCGACTGGTAGACATTTCTTACGTTCTTAGTGACAATACAGGATAGGGTGATAGCAGTGAGATACATTGTATTGCTGGGCGACGGCATGGCAGACTGGCCTCTGGAAGAATTGGGCGGGAAGACACCGCTGCAGTCAGCCTACAAACCCAATATGGATGCTCTTGCAAAGCGCTCGGTTATGGGCATGGTCAACACCATCCCGGAAGGAATGCCTGCCGGAAGCGACGTGGCCAACCTTTCTGTCTTTGGTTTCAATCCCGAAGAGGTTTATACCGGCCGATCCCCGCTGGAGGCTATCAGCATGGGGATCAAGCTGTCGGAGGATGATATCGCCCTGCGCTGCAACCTGGTTACCCTATCCGAAACCGAAGATTTTGCCGATGCCACCATGCTGGATTACAGTGCCGGGGAAATCACAACCGAGGAATCGTCCGAGCTGATAAAGGCTATCGCGAAAGAATTGAACCGGGAAGGGCTTACATTCTATCCGGGTGTCAGCTATCGTCACTGCCTGGTCTGGAATAAGGGCCCGCTGGAAATTGATCTTACACCTCCCCATGACATTTCAGGAAAGCCCATAGGATCTCATCTTCCAAAGGGCATGAAAAGTGAGGTTCTGCTGGATCTCATGGAAAAGAGCCGTGAGGTTCTTAGGTCACATCCTGTTAACCTAAAGCGCATCGAAAAGGGGCTTAACCCGGCAACCTCCATTTGGCTGTGGGGTCAAGGCAAAAAACCGTCCATTCCACTGTTCGTTGAAAAATACGGCCTTTGTGGCTCTGTTATATCTGCCGTAGATCTTATCCGGGGCATCGGAAAGGCATCGGGCATGAAATCTGTCGAGGTTCCCGGCGCTACGGGCAATATCCATACCAACTTCAAAGGAAAGGCTCTGGCTGCCCTTGACGAGCTGAAATCAGGCAGGGATTTTGTCTATATTCATGTAGAAGCCCCCGATGAATGCGGTCATCAGGGTCAGTTACAGGACAAAATCCGTTCCATTGAGCTGATAGACAGTGAGGTTCTTGGGACACTGATTAGGGGCCTTGAGGGCGGTGAGGATTATAGTATCATGATTCTCCCCGATCATCCCACTCCCATTGCTATCAGAACCCATAGTTCCGATCCCGTCCCCTTCATGATTTACACAAGTGGTAATGGGTTGGTGGATGAAAGTGCTGTGTATACTGAGGACTGCGCATCAAAAAAGAACAATCTGATCAGGAAGGGGCATACCCTGATGGACATGTTCCTGGGCTTTGGTACAGCGGAATAAAAAAGGCTGGCTCTTAATGAGTCAGCCTCTTTTAATAATCATCTCTTTTATGGCAGCATATCTTTTGGAGGTATCTTTATTTTCTGACCGATCACGATCTTGTTGGGATCTGAAATGCCATTATACTCACAGAGCTTTGCCCCATAATCGCTGGAACCGTAATAGGTTCTGGCAATCTTGCTTATGGTGTCTCCCTGAACAACCGTATGGGTTCTTATCTCACTACCCGGACCGGGATCCGGTGTAGGTGTCTCCACCAAAGGTGGTTCCTCAGTCGGTTCAGGCGTGATGAACGGATCCGGGGTTGTCACAGGAGTGGCAGTGGGAGTAACTGTTGCTGTCGGTTCCGGATCGGGTTTTGCAGTCTCCCTCCCGGTGTTGATCATGGAATTGATGATAATATAGATGATTCCAAACAGAACGGCCAAGGTAACCAATACCAGTATCACATACAGTGTTCCCTGGTATCTGCCGCCCCTCTTCCTGTTGTACTTATAGGTAATTGCAGGGGCTTTGTTCAGCCGCTCTACCCGATTTTTCACCTGTTTGGATCTGGCAGCGGTTCTCCTTGAAGGTGAACCCTCGTAACGCCTCTCCACCTGAACTACCATGGCTGTCAAATCGCCCAAAGATGAGCGCTTCATGGCTTCTTCCACCATTCTGGAAGCTATATATGCACTGTCACTTCTCAAAGACAGGATATCCTCAATTTTTTCTTCCCCGAGAGCCTGCATAAGACCATCGCTGCATATCAGAAAACTGTCTCCCTCAGCAACATCATAGATGTCTGAAACAACCACCAGGCTGTCAGGATCCTCATCAGGAAGGGTAACGTCGCTGTCCTCCACAGTTTCTTCGGAACGAATCAGAGCATCAAGCATCCGTTTTGCTCTTGATGTTTCGGCTGCCAATGGCCTGAACATCCCGTCCCGCATCATAAAAACTCTGCAGTTACCGGCAGTTGCAGCCACAAATTGTCCATCGGAAATAAGAATGCCGCCGAAGCCAATTCCCCTTCTGGGATCTTCGGCAGGCACCCTGTTCATTTCAAGAATAGAGGTTATCAAACGACTGATATCAGATATTTTGGTTTCCAGTTCCTTGATTTTAAATTTAACATCTCCGCCATTAACTGTGATTTTTTCGTGGTATCGGCTGATTTCCTTTACAATTGAGATGTGCGTATCATTATCATCGTCTGAACAGTTCATATTATCGGCTACTGAAAAAAGGTATTCGGTGCCCCGGTTTTCCATGGAAGCCTGAAGGTTGTCGATGTGTTGTTCCGACGTGAATTTTCCATTCATATAAAAGGAATTTGTATTGCTTTCTCTTTCGTAACCTTTGCGCGAATAGACACACGCATTGATTTTTATCACGCTACTCATTGGATTCTCCTCTTTTCGACATGATTATTCATATCCAAACAACATCATATCATAGTAATAACAGCACTTTCAACAATTTAACAAAAATATCTTATTTAGCTGACAAGGCTTTACATTTGATTTATTGAGCATTTTGCCTGCGTGTCCCGCCGGCTCCCCTTATTTATTGTCAGCAGGTTTGGTTTAAAGTATAATAGGGTTGTTATCGATTTTTTCTTCCATCTATGGCCCGGCACAAATCAAATCCGGCATGGAATGGTCTGGATAGAAAGGGTACGGTATGCGTATGAAAACACAAAAACTGTATGAAGTTCGGCAAATCACTGATCTAAAGGATCTTGTCCAACAGAGTGCAGACATATATGGGGACCTGGATGCCTTCCTCGTTAAGACCCCGTCAGGAAACATTCGGAACGTAACCTTCAGACAATTCAGGCAGGAAATCAATTATTTGGGTACTGCACTATGCCATATGGGGCTTAAGGGCGACAAGATAGCCATTATCAGTGAAAACCGGTATGAATGGTGCTTATCCTATCTGGCAGTTATAAACGGAACCGGTGTTGTGGTCCCCCTGGACAAGGATCTGCCCGAAAACGAACTGAGTTCACTTCTTGAGAGGAGCGAAGCCAGCACCGTATTTTGTTCTGCAAACTATGTTTCAACCCTTATCAATAAGCAAAAAACTCTGAAAACGCTCAAGAACATTATCTGCTTTGATCCCGAAAATAATAATGGCGTATTGTCCTTTTCCAAACTTCTGGCTGAAGGTCAGGCTTTGATGGAAGACGGCTGCACTGAATTTACCCAGGCAGTCATAGATCCGGATGTGATGGGCGCACTTTTGTTTACTTCGGGCACCACCGACCAGTCAAAAGGGGTTATGCTCTCCCACCGTAATATCGCCAGCAACATCATGGCAGTGTCAAAGCTCCTTTACGCCGATTACAATGACTCCATTCTGTCTATTCTGCCCCTTCATCATACCTACGAGTGCACAGCGGGTTTTTTGACCATGGTCTTCCTGGGTGTAACAATCTGTTTCTGTGAAGGATTGAGGCATATAACCAAGAACCTGCAGGAATACAAACCATCCATCATGATGAGTGTTCCTCTAATACTTGAGAATGTGTACTACAAAGTGATTAAGAAAGCTCAGAAGGAAAAACGCCTCATAGCTTTGAAATTCGGATTGTTCGTTTCCGGTCTCTTGTTCAGGATGGGAATCGATGTTCGAAGACAGCTTTTCAAGGAGGTCACGGACAATCTTGGGGGCAATCTCAGGCTGATTATTTCGGGTGCCGCAAAATTGAATCCCAAGGTTTCCAGGGCTCTAAGGGCTATGGGCTTTAATATCATGCAGGGCTATGGCCTGACAGAATGCTCTCCCATAGTATCTGTTAACAGGCTTGACTATTACAGGGATGAATCCGCGGGACTGCCCCTTCCGGGGGTTGAGGTTGCCATAGACAACCCTGGTTCCGACGGCATAGGGGAAATCAAGGTCAGAGGCCCCATCACCATGCTGGGCTATTATAAGAACCCGGAAGCAACTGAAGCGGTTTTGCGTGATGGCTGGCTCTATACCGGGGATAACGGATATATCGACAAGAACGGTTTTCTGTACATATCTGGGCGCCAGAAGAATGTTATAGTAACCAAAAACGGTAAGAATATATTCCCGGAGGACGTGGAACTCTATCTCAACAAAAGTGAGTATATCAAAGAATCCCTTGTTTACGGTGTGGATGATGATAGTAGTGAGGATACCATTGTCTGTGCAAAAATCGTTCCCAATATGGAAGTCATCGTTGAAAAATTCGGAAAGGTTCCTGTTCCCGAGGAACTGCACAAGCTGATAAAGCAAGAGGTTTTAAAGGCTAACAAGAAGCTCTCCTCCTACAAGAAAGTAAGGCACTTTGAGATCAGGGAGGGCGAGTTTGAGAAGACCACCACCAAGAAGATAAAGCGACACCTGGAACTTGTATCCTTAAAGTCCATAAGCGAGATGTTTAAGGTGCTCAACAAAAACGGAAAGAAGGGACATAAAAGAAAGTAACATGCTAAAAAGCACATTTCACACCCATAG
>LFSK01000172.1:69015-72213 GCA_001512555.1 Clostridiaceae bacterium DTU059
TTTGACACCAGCTGGCATATGAAACAGGAATCCATAGACGAATATATTGATTTGACAAAATCACTCAAGGAAAAATATCAGGACAGGATAGAGATCTACACAGGCCTGGAAACCGACTATTACAAAGGATGTGTTGATTGGCGGAACAAAAAGGGAATTGATTATACCATAGGTGCCATCCATTTCATTCAGAATCCCAAATCAGGCAGATACCTGGCTTTTGACGGAACCCGTAAAGATTTTGAAGAAAATCTTGAGGTTAATTTTGACGGGGACATCAAGAGCCTGGTTGCAAGCTATTACGGCCTTGTCAGGGAAATGCTCATGAAGATGACTCCCAACATCGTTGCCCACCTGGACGTTATCAGAAAGAACAACCAGGGCGGGCGTTATTTTGATGAGACAGAGGAATGGTACCGTGATGAAGTCCTCAACACCCTTGAAGTCATTTCCCTTTCCCATACCATCCTTGAAATCAACACCGGAGGAATCTCAAGGGGCTATGTGAAAGAACCCTATCCCAGCCGGTGGATCCTGGAATACTGCCTGGATATGGACATTCCCGTTATGGTCAATTCGGATTCACATCATCCCGACACCATAGACTGCTGCTTTGAGGAGGTTTATGAGCTGTTGAGGGATGTGGGCTACAAGTCCCAGCGCATTCTTTACCATGGAGAATGGAAGGATGTCGGGATATAAAATTTCACTGTACCGTGTATGAAGACAGAGAAAACCATTATCAGAGGTAAGACGGATGAAGATAATACACCTGATTGGCGGGGGCGACGTAGGCGGAGCAAAGAGCCATGTCCTCTCCCTGATAAAGGAACTAGGCAAACATATTGAGGTCACCCTGGTCAGTTACAGAAAGGGTCCTTTTCACGATGATGCGGTGAGCATGGGTATCGATGCCCGCGTCATCCGTACGGGCAACATTTTGGTTGATATAAGGAAAACCTTGAAACTTGTGAGGGAAAACAAGTATGATGTGATCCACTCCCATGGCGCCAAGGCCAATATGATTGCGTCCATCATCAGGCGCATCACCGGAACCCCGGTAGTCACAACAATTCACAGCGACTATCGGCTGGACTACATGAACAACCTGCTAAAGCAGCTATCCTTTGGTGTCATCAATATGATCTCCATCAGGAAGATTGACTATCATATTGGTGTATCCGACAGCTACCGGAATATGCTGATCTCCCGAAGGTTTAACCCTCAGCACATCTTTACTGTGTATAACGGTATTCCATTCGATAACCATATCCCGCCCTGCACCCGGCAGGAGTTTTTTAAGCGTTATAACATCCCCTTCCCAGAGGACTCCATCCTTGTGGGAATTATGGCAAGGCTGGACCCTGTCAAGGATCATGAAACCTTTATCAGGGCAGCAGCTGAAGTTTCCGGAAAGAACCAGAAGGTGCGGTTCCTTATCGCCGGACCCGGGGATGAACTAAGGCCTCGCCTTGAACAATTTGCCGAGAAGTTAGGAGTGCGGGACAAGATATGCTTTACAGGCATGATAAATGAACCATATGACTTTTTCCAGGTCATTGATATAAATGTTCTAACCTCCATCAGCGAGAGCTTTCCCTATGTCATTCTGGAAGGCGCCCGCTGCTTAAGGGCAACAGTCAGTACCCGGGTGGGCGGTCTGGCAGATCTCATTGAGTCCGGCGTTAACGGGTATCTGATCAAGCCCGGGAATTGGAAAGCTCTGGCTCAACACCTTTTGGAGCTGTCTTATGATGAAGCAAAACGAACCGAAATGGGTCGTCTGCTTAAGGAAAAGGCACAGAAACACTTTTCTCTTGAAAACATGTGCAGAACCCAGCTGGACATATACAAGCGCATCATCCGGCTGGAAAACCGCAAAAAAAGGGACGGTAAGCTGTATGATATAGCCATTTTGGGCTATTATGGCTACAAGAACAGCGGTGATGAGGCTATCTTGAAGTCCATTGTTCATTCCCTCCGGGAGCAGGATCCCGACCTGTCCTTCGTTGTACTCTCGAGAAAGCCCGGAGAGGCAATGCGGAATAATGATGTCTTTGCCATCAACCGCTTCAGTATCTATCATGTTATAAAGGCAATGAAACGTACCAGGCTGTTCGTGGCAGGGGGCGGCAACCTCATACAGGACAACACCAGCACCCGTTCCATCATGTATTATCTGTCCATGCTGCGGCTGGCCAAGCGCTACAAGGCAAAGGCCATGCTCTTTGCAAACGGGATTGGCCCCATAAACCGCAGGATCAACCGGCGGAATGCTGCAAAGGTATTGAACCAGCTGGATGCCATAACCCTTCGCGAGCCGGTGTCCTATGAAGAGCTTAAGAAGATGGGGGTTACAAATCCGCCCATACAAATCACATCCGATCCCGCCATCCTGCTGGATCCGGTTCCTGCAAAGGACGTGGACAGGATCATGGCCGAAGAGAATATACCTACCGACAAGCCCTTAATAGGTATCTCGGTGCGTAAGTGGGCCGATATGTCCTATCTGGACAGCATAGCAGCCCTTGCCGATTATTGTGTGGATCGTTTCGATGCCCATCCTGTTTTCATACCCATGCAGCATCCCTCAGATGTGAATGTCTGCGAGGCAATCATCAAGAGGATGAGCCGCGAGGCCTGGCTGATACGAGGCCTTTACCAGCCTGAAGAGCTGCTTGGCTTTATCCAGCGCCTTACACTTATGATCGGCATGCGCCTTCATTCTCTCATCTATGCATCCAATCAGATGGTTCCGGTTTTGGGGCTGGTCTATGAACCAAAGGTGGATGCCTTCCTGAAAGAGGTGTCCCAGCCTTCTGCCGGAACTCCCCTCAATATGGATTGTCAGAAGGTATACAGGATCCTGGACGATCTTTGGGAAAACCGTGAAGCCATGCGTGAAAAGCTGAAAGATGCCAGGGAGCGTTTGGTGGTTCTGGCAAAGGAAAATGTGGACGTGGCCCTGAGCCTTCTTGAACAGGACAGTGGATGGAAGAATACTCGAAAAGCATAAATAGACAGCATGAGTGAAGCGCAGAGATCCCGCAAAGCCCGGTCGCAATGCGCCCTTGTTTTACGGGATCCCTTATTGTATTGCGAGCGTAGCGTGGCGATCTGTGAGATTGCTTCGTCGGCTCCGCCTCCTCGCAATGACATCCCTGTTCGTCAATGCGTCCCCGCACTATAGTAATCATC
>LFSK01000172.1:72301-73081 GCA_001512555.1 Clostridiaceae bacterium DTU059
CTGCTGGTCAGATTCCTTTCCTTTGAAAGATCGGTTCCCTTGGGAACAACAAGACAATCTGCCGGCAGGCAGTACTCGCCATACCACTTCTGAATTGAAGCCAGAGCCTTATCAGTGTTCACGCCTTCGGGAATATTGCGCAGCGGTCCTAGATAGCTTCGCACAGGCTCGCTTAAAAGAACCTTTGAAAACTTGTAGGCGGTGACACCGTTTTTGGATATCTGAGGGAAGATATCCACCCATTCCTCCAGACTGTAGTCGTTCATACCCCCTCTTATGCGATGCATGGCTCCTGCCGTATCGGAAAATTCCTTAAGATCGATCCCTCTGCGCTTAAAATCCATCTTCATGGTATTGGTCAGGGTATCCCTGTCACTTCCTATCTTTATCAATGGGGCCGATGGGGTTGAATAGTAAAGATCGACCTCCTGCCTGTTCTTTCCCTCCTTGTCCACGAAATAGAAGGTGGGTATTATCTGAAGGAAATCATACCTGTCATAGTAGTTGCCTATGGTTCTTATCTCAAACCTCACCGCGTAACCCAGCTTTACAGCCCGGTTCTGATATCCCGTTACATCGTTCTTGCCCGGCATGACCGGAAGGATATGTTTTCTCTGGGTCTCCCTTTCACCATTTATGTTCCGTGGACCTGTGAAAAACACCTTGCCCGATGGCTCAGGCTTTCCTTCGGCCTTCCGGAAGAAGGCCTCCCAGCCTGGATCGTCAATATCGGTTACCTTAAGGTCATACACCCTGCCCGATACCTCCACCAGCTGCAAT
>LFSK01000197.1 GCA_001512555.1 Clostridiaceae bacterium DTU059
ACCTCAACATCATCAAAGGTCATATCCATGCCCTGGGCTTTTATGCCCTGAATCTGAATATTCATAAGGCTTCTTGCGTCCTTTATCAGTCTGGAATACTCTGCGATATTCTGCGCCAGACAAACCATGTTGGCATTTGTGCCGCTCTGGTTAAACGGATCGGCTGTTGCTGTGAAAAGCAGGGGGATTATTTGCTGGGATTCCAGATCAATGGTCTCACCTTCGGTGTCGCCGCTTAATATATCTGCGGCAGCCGCCAGGAGTAAAGCCAGCTCTTCTCTGGACGCTATGTACCATCCCTCCGGTATAGTCAGGGTAAAACCAAAATATTGATTGGTGTATGTATTTCCTTCTACGGTACCAAGAACCTCATCGGTACTCACTTGGCGACCCGTTTCAGGTTCAGACTCGGATGGCTCCACCACTGGTTCTTCTGTGTTTTCAGGGACGGGCTCGGATGTTTCAATCGCTGGTTCAGCAGTGCCTTCGGGTGTGGTTGCAGGAGTTTCCTCCGGCTCAGGTGTTGCTGTCTCTTCAGCGGTGGCACCGGTGGTAGCCTCAGGGAGATCCTCAGGCTCATCCTTTTTTCCACAACCTGCAAAAGCGGTAGCCATCAGTATAGCAACCAGAAGGATGGCCAAAACTTTCTTTACACTCTTCATTGATTATTCCTCCAAAAAACTTGAGTCAGGAATCTTTCCTCAGTATGGAAATGTTTTATTCCTTTTTCCATTTATTCTATAGCCTTTAGATGAGATTATGACACAAGTTTATTTGGAAGGCAAGCAAATTGAGGGAGGTAATTGGCCGCAACCGGTTTCCGAAAAACCTACTAAATTCAGTGAGGCCGCATACTTATATTTGTGACATATCTCAACAAATTCTTTCTATTATGTTAAATTATCTCTTTAGATCTTGACATAAATTAACCATAGCGTTAAAATTCAAACATATAAATTTAAATTTGGGGGGGTACTTAAGATGAAGGCAACAGGGATGATCCGAAGCCTTGACCAATTGGGCAGAATCGTAATACCAATCGAACTTCGCAGAGTATTGGACATAGAGATCGGTGATGGTTTGGAATTCTATTCCGACGACGAGTCCATCGTATTGAAAAAATATGAGCCGGCTTGCATCTTCTGCGACAATGCACGTGATATCAGGCAGTATAAAGGCAAGAATGTTTGCGGCGAATGCTACGATCTCCTTAAGGAAAAGGAATAAGCAATTGGTCTGTTAGAGGAAGGGAACGTACAGTTATGAACTGTACGTTCTTTGCATTATTAAGATGCAATAATCCTGCGGTCAAGAAAAAGCAATTGTAACCAATTCCAGCACGTGGTAAAATTAACTGGTAAACCTAACCTTCTATTTTTTATCGAGGAGGACTTTCTTATGGTGGAAAAGTTATTATCTGCCCTGTTGATTTGCTGTCTCTCTTTCTCCATGCTGGCTGGCTGCGGTGGAAGAGCATCCGACAAAGACGACGATACGCCACGAAAAAGTGCTTCAGATCGGGATAAGCAGGATGAAAAAACTTCCTCTGATACTAAAGGCAAGATTGACGTAGACAACCTTTTGGATGATCTCGATATTGATGTAGATATCGATTTCGATTTGGGCGATTACGGTGACGACACCTCTTCCACATCCCTGGATTTTACCGTAACCATTGACCCGCCAGAGGGATGGACAAAAGAGGCACATTCCGGAAATGCGTTGTTGAATTACCAGAAGGTGGACGAAGAAACCTTTGATGATGTTTGCCTGTTCACAGTTTATAAGTCATATGCCTACGCAAGTGACGACCCTCTGGAAATAGCCAGAGAAAATGTGGCAAGCATCAAGGAATACTATGAGAATGCTGAAATCGGCGAAGTAAAAAGCATTACCATAGACGGTCTTCCTGCCGCCAGGTTTGATTTGCTCCTTCCCATTGCCGGATTTGAGCAGATTCAGGTCTATGTCTATCTTGTTAAGGATGGAAACGTAATTATGGCACAGGGTGCCTACATGTCTGATGACGAGCAGGGCGCGGAAGATATTGAAGCCATATTGGATTCTCTCAGGATTGAATAACTGGTGATTTCTAATGGGGACGGTTTCAACTGTAATCAGAAGAAAAACCGTCCCCGTTTTTATGCTCAAAACCAGAAGTTTATTCGATGCCATACTGCCCCGAATGAATCATTCGGCCGGTCTTATCCAGGATATAGTATTTGAGATTATCATATCTGTACGCCCTGATGTAATCTTTGCTGAAATCCTCGACCTCATCATAAACCGCATCGATAACCATCTCACCAGATGTATTGATAAATCCCCATTTGCCTCCTGATTCCATTTTGGTTTGTACGGCTGCCAGACCATTGCAGAAATCCTTTGCCCATGCGAATCGAGGCTCTATCACAACTTCCCCTTCCTTATTGATGTAGCCGTACAGATTGTCTTTTCTGAAGGATGCCAAACCGTCGGAAAAAGAGCCGAAGGCATAATCAACGGTTGCCAGAATCCCGCCGGACCTGTCTATCATATATTTGCTGCCGTCTTTCTCTCCATAGGCAACACCCTCTCCAAAGTCACCGGCAAACTCGTATTGTGGTGGAATAGCTATGTCATAGTCGGTATTGATATACCCAAATAAACCATTCTGTCTGATGAGGGCCAAACCATCTGAAAAACCGGAGCATATCTCATAGTTATCGGGAATAAACACCTCTCCCCTGGTATTGACAAAACCATTTACTACTTCGTCCCCACGCTGCAGCCATATCAATGCGCGCCCTTCGGGAGTAAAGCCCTCCATATACAAGAACTGGGGAGTAACCACCTCTTTGCCGGTGATATCTATAAATCCCCACAGGACAGTTCCGGATTGCCAATCACCTGTACAGACCACGGCATAGCCATTTGCAAACTCGCCGGCACCGGTATATTTGGGCGGGATAACAGTCTGATTCCTGTTATTTATGTAGCCATACAACCCACCGTCAGAAACAATGGCCAGTCCATCGGAAAAATAACCGGCATATGCATAAGCAGGCTCTATGACAGTCTCACCCTTAGTATTGATATACCCCCATTTCCCGTCGGCTTCAAAGGGTAATATGATCTCATCAAAGTCCTGGGGCAAAACCGCTTCCCCCGTCCCGGGTTTCTGAGAACAGGCACCCAGGGCCAGGATTATAATCAGCAAGCAGAATGTTTTAAGAACTCTTTTGCCCATAGCCGTCCTTCCTGTTTCTTCAAATTTCGCTGATGATATACACTATACTACATCATTACCACAGTTTAATAAATATTATGATCCATCAGAGATTGACAGCGCCACGCGGCACAAATACTATACTCATCAGTCTGATACAGCCTCCCCTAATACCTTTCCTATTGATTCATTGATCACCAGATCGGCCCGGCGGTCATATGGGGTAGAGGACTTATTAATGAGAACGAGCTTGTCTCCGCTATAGTAATCAATAAGCCCGGCTGCCGGATATACAGCAAGGGAGGTCCCTCCAACAATCAGCATATCGGCCTTCTGAATGTGGGAGACAGCCCTGGATACAATGCGCATGTCCAGACCTTCTTCATACAGTACAACATCCGGGCGGACTATTCCGCCGCATTTATTGCATTTTGGCACTGTTTCGGGATAGTTTGCCACATACTCAAGACCATACTTCTCCTGGCATTTCATGCAATAATTTCTGTAAACCGATCCGTGAAGCTCCTGAACTTCACGGCTTCCGGCCATCTGGTGCAGGCCGTCGATATTCTGGGTAACCACCGATTTCAAAGTACTCCTCTTCTCCAGTTCCGCCAGCGCCATGTGAGCCCGGTTTGGCCTGGCCTGAGCAAATATAAGGTTATTCCTGTAGTAATCAAAGAACTCCTCCGGATGGGACATGAAAAAGGTATGGCTCAGTAATTCTTCAGGCGAGCGCCCGTATTTTGTCAGGGTTTTATATATCCCGTCCTCACTTCTAAAATCGGGAATATTGCTTTCGGTGGATACACCCGCTCCGCCAAAGAAAACCACATACTTGCTGCTTCTCAGCATGTCTTTCAGTTTTTGAATTTTGTCCCCGCTCAATACAAACACCCCCTAAAACCTTCACCATTATGCCTCATTAAACATTATAACACTTTCTTCCTCCAACATTATTGCCTGGTTAAACTGTGGAAATATAAATTAAAGGCATCGATAGATTCCTATCAATGCCTCCTTTTACTTTCATCGGGACTACCAGTTGCTCAGGCGCGAATTATTTTCCATCTGACTGCTCCATTCCTTGCAAAGCTGGATAGCTCCATCTTCTGGTATGGGCTTGCTTATATAATACCCTTGAGCCCTGTGACACTTGTGCTTTAAGAGGTAGTCCATCTGCTCCTTTTTCTCGACGCCCTCAGCCAAAACCACAAGACCCATTTTACGCCCCATCATGACAATGGTGTCTACAAAACTCTCCTTCGTCTTCCCTGCGCAGATGCTGTCAACAAATAGCTTATCTATTTTCAGCGTATTGATGGGAAGCTGGCCCAGGTAGCTCAGTGAGGAATACCCCTTCCCGAAGTCATCCAATGCAATCTTAACCCCGGCTCTTCTTAATTGGAGAAGTCTTGTCCGGATGGTCTGGAAGGATTGCATCAGGATGGATTCAGTGATCTCAAGCTCCACCTGTTTGGGCTTTAGCCCGACTTCTTCAATGGTACCCAATACCATATCTACAAAATCATCCTGGAGCAGCTGGAGGATTGAAACATTGACTGCTATCATCAGGTTATGGTGACCCATGTCATTCAGTTTTTTAAGAAACATACAGGCATTCTTAAGCACCCATTGGCCGATGGGAATTATGAGATGGGTCTCCTCGGCAATACCGATAAAATCCAGCGGAGATACCATTCCCAATTCAGGATTGTTCCAGCGGATCAGCGCCTCAAATCCTGTAATCCTGCCCTCCAAAATGTCCACCTGTGGCTGATAGTGCAGGAAGAATTCATTGTTGGCCAGAGCGCCTCTCAGATTCTTTTCTATTTTCACCCTCTTATCAAATTCCACCTGTAAATCCCTATTATATATGTAATATCTGTTCTTGCCCTCGGCTTTGGCCTTGTACATTGCCAGATCTGCATGCCGCATAAGATCTTCAGTGTTGGTTCCATGCTCCGGATACAGGGAGATACCAACGCTCACGGTAACATATAATGTGCTTCCGGCTATGGCAAAGGGCTTGGTAAAGCTGCGTATAACCTTATCCCCGAAGCTCTCCACATCTTTCATGGTTTTAGCATCGGGATAGCAGATGATGAACTCGTCGCCGCCAAGTCTGTAAATGGTCTGATTCTTTCTCAGAATGGAAGACAGTCTCTTGCCCATTCGGATGATGAGCTTGTCGCCATAGGTATGCCCCAATGTATCATTGATAAACTTGAAATTATCAGAGTCGATGTACAAAAGAGCGCACAGCCCATCTTTTTTAGTTTTGATTATTTCCTGCATGTTCTCAAACAGTGACAGTCTGTTTGGAAGCCCTGTCAGTGAATCATTGTAGGCATTCTGCCGAAGCTTTTCCTGGATATCCTTCATTTCTTCATACTTAACACTGAGTTGACCCTGGGTCGCAAAGAGCTCCTCATAGGTGACCTCCATCTCCTTATAGCTTTCCTGAAGCTTCTTTTCAGCCACTTTCAGCCTTCTGACATAGATGACCAAAACAATGATCAGTGCGGAGAGAATGGTTATAACACCAAATACAGCCAGAACGGCCAGCCTGTATGTCTTAAAGAAGGAGAAAGGTCTGTTGATTATCTCGCTGTTTGAATCTACCCGGTGAAGGGGGATATCGAACCTGGTCAGCTGATTGTAATCATAAATAGCTCTTACGGTTTTCTCGTCAGATATGGGAATATCTGAGGCAGATTCTCCGCCCAGTATGCGCAGAGCCATGTCTGCCGCAACCTCTCCCTGCATTCTGCCGCTTAACATACTTCCCCCAATGGCACCATGGCCGATGGTAAAATCATAAAGATTGAAAACCGGAACCTTGCTCAGCTGGCTTATCTTATGGCACAACTGCTCAAAGCTCATGCTTCTTCCTGCTTTATCGCTATAGAAGGAAACAATGAATACGGCACTGTCGGGTTCAGCCTGATCGATGGAATCAAACACCTCTTCATAGGTCATGTTATTGAGGCTTATACCCTCAATATCGGGTCTTAATTTTTTCAGGGTTGAAATGGCCAGTTGTCCGGAGGAGATGGCACTTTCGGTATTATCATATACAAGATAGATTTTCTTAAGGTCTGGCATGGCTTCAACAGCCAACTTGATGGTGTCCCCGGGGTCAACCTGCTCCAGAACGCCCGTGACATTTTCGTACCCGGGCAAAATAGAAGCAACTCCCATTTCATTGACACCGCAAAAAACCACTGGTGCGTTGGAGAAGAGTTCCGCTCTGTTTTTCAGCGAAAAATCAAGAGCTGCATCGTCCGATGTTATGATGACATGAATTTTACGATCCTTATATTTATACCGGTAGTACTCTGAGAGGCGATCGAGATTTTCCTGGGAAGGGTAGTTCTTCCAATCCATGTATTCGACCGAGATATCCAATATGTAATCTGAGTTATGCAGAGTATCTACGATTCCCTCCACAACTTCCCGGGTCCAGGTAAATCCCTCATGATATGAGTTTAGAACAAGGATATGTTTTTGCTCTTCAATCTGGAGTGCACTTCCAGACACTGCGGTAATCATGCCAAGTATTAATGCAAAAATAACAAACAAATTTAAGTGTCTGGTTCCCTGTCTAAAACTCATATAATCACCATAATTCCATTTTTCTGGCAGCAAACACCTACTGCACTTTTCTTTTTAATAAATTAATGGGATCATGCCCATATCATTACAACAGCCATAGGATTATTACCACATAGTTAGCAGTGCAAAACCAGTTATTAAATGGTATTACTGCTGGTTTTATTAATTAATACCCCTATTTGCCGGTGCCGCTGACGACCCCGACCACGACTGCAATTCACATACAGTTTATAATAGTCTCATATGCCTGCCCTTATCTTCCCCATCCCCCCTCAATGGCAAAGCATATACAGCTGTTTATAAACTGTGGCACCCCACCGATAGTTCCCGCAGGTATAAGTGTCAGGCTCAGCCAGTTGCCTTGCTGTCCTTCAGCATAAGCTCGTTTATTTTTTTTACATATCCGAAAACATCAGTGACTGTCTGCACATGATAGGCGATGATGGTAGCAACATCTTCTGTTTTTGTCACTGTTTCCTTTGATAATGCGAAGGTATTGCTGATCAACTCAAATACCTCAGCCTTATTCTTTTTCATTTCTTCAAGAGAGGCGTTCACATTATTTATCTCACTTGACATTGAATAAACGGCTTGTGCTATGCTTTCAAAGGCCTTATCGGTTTCTGCAACAGAATGACTCTGCTCATTTATGGCCTCACTTAAAGAATCAAGAGATGCAGTGATGGTGCTATAATGCTCACCTACACTGGCTATAAGATCATAAATCTTAATTGCACTTTCTTCGCTTTGCCTGGATAGTTTATTGAATTCCTCGGCAACAATGGTAAAACCTCTACCGGCGTCTCCAGCTCTGGCCGCTTCAATGGAAGCATTAAGGGCTAAAAGATTGGTCTGTCTGCTGATGGCGCTGATGGATCCAACAAACTCATGAATTTGGCTGACAATCTTAGAAAAGTTTTTGATGGATGCCGATATCTCTTCAAACATCTGATAGGTTGCTTCAAATTTTTTCTGCAGACCCTCAACAGAATTTAAGCCCAAGCCGCTTAATTGATTGATGCTTTCAGAACCATCAAGGATCAGACTATAATTTTTATGTATCGCATCCAGATAGTCTGACAAACTGTTTACCCTTGCGGTACATTCCTGCAGTTCGTCGGATTGCCTGTTAACTGGCTGGGATATCTCATCCAAACATTCAAAAACCTTAGCAATATCCGAAAAACTCTTGTCAGAAAGATTGTACAGTTCCCCGAACAGCTTATCTACCTCCTGGCTGGAAAGGGTCTGCTCGTCCATCAGGCTCTTATAATGCTCAATTAACTCTCCTACCTTACCGATGATTTCCTGCCGGCTTCTGAGATTGAAATGATGTTCATCGGGGGATTGAGCCTTAAGCAGAACTTCTATCTCTTCATACATCTTTTTGTTGGATCTCTCGTTGAGATAGAACATTACGCTGCTGATCACCAAAGAACAAATCCCAACAGGAATAATCAGAGAATGGTTCTGACTGATCAGACCCATTAAGACTCCCAACACAATACCCGACAGGGCTACTGCGGCCGGGAGCTTAATAATGCGGATTGTTTGAATGATTTTTTCCTTCTCTGTCAACACGGCTCTACCCCCTTATCCTATGCAACTGTCAAAAGGCTACTCCTGTTGACGGTACTAAAGGCCAAGAGTAGCCAGCCATTCAAGGGCTTCCTCACGGGTCCTGAAGTGGCCTACCTTAAGTCCTTTTGCTCCTGAGGTATCGTGATGCCGCTGTGCCTGAACCTTAATAGCTATGGCGCCTCCTACTACAAATGCGCAGGCCAGGCATCCATTCTCTTCAAACATTGGATGCATACTTGCAAAGGCCTTTGAAACCTCAGCATCTACGATTGGAGCCATCTTGGCCACATCACCAAGGAAAGCCCAGGGCTTGCCGCCAAACTTTTTCACCACTTCCAGAATGTCTTTCTTGTTCTGTTCCACGGCTTCGACGGTCCATACACCTGATGCGTCAGAAAGAACTACGTTTCTTCCTGGTACAATACTTAGGATACTAATAGGTTTGCTAGATTTGGAATTTTCCATGATTAACCCCCTCTTTATTAAATTTTAAAAGAAATAACCATATTCTATTTACCCTCGGTTGCCACGCTTAATCAAAATTTACTCTAATTCCCTTTAATATTTTTTTAGTAACCCTCCCTGTGTTCTGCCATTGATGGGTGCAAAAAAGGCGGGAATCCCGTTCCCACCTATAATTTTTGTTATTCAGCTTCGCTTGTTCACATTCTTAATAGCCTGCCTGAACAATAAAGCCTATTCAATTATCTCATATCCTCTTTGTTGGAAAGCCTCTTTTATCTTCTCCAAATCAAGCCCCTTCATGGCTGCTCCCTTCGGGATGGTCATATAACGCCCCACAGTATTTAGCATTGCCGGATTAGTAATGCTCTTAAAACCCAATTCATTCATGATACCCATGATTTCAGAATCGTCCTTGCATAGCTCATAAACTGTTTTTGTCAGATTGATCTGCTTTCCCATGCATTTCCCTCCCTATGGCTTAATATGCCGCAATAAAGAGAATCATGATGTGCCTGGAGCTCTATGGCAGCTTTGGCGCCTTTTTTATTGAGATTTTCCAGTTGGATCCCGGCGAAACATTGTATGCCCTCGAAAAGGAACCCTGGTTTATGGCAACCGCAATATAGTCCAGGGAATTCATGTAAACAAGGGGCTCGCCTATGTAAACATCCGCAAAGGACTTGACGTAACGGATAATGTTGCGGTAGACCTCCCGTGTATCATTCATTATGGATATCTCCACCCTGCCGCCATAAGGGACGCCCAGTGTCTTAAACTGTTCCTTGCTGATATTGGTCCAAAGGCTTCCAAACCGGACATCCAGAATATCAACACTGCCGATAATGGTATCTCCATCCATTATTGTCTCCGGGACATTCAGTTCCACTACACTTTCCACATCCACCATGGGCCCGATGTCCTCGAAACAGATCATACCTGAAGCCAGCCTGGCACCTGTATAGGCATAGATATCCCTTCCATGGAATGTATAAGATTCGCCAGAGTTGGGAAGCCGGTTCTTTTCTTCATCGATCTCCCTGGCCTCGGCTATGCCCAGCATCCGTTTGATATGAGTCAGTGTCCCGTTGTCCGGAGTGATTATGTATTGCCCGTTGATGGTTCGGACAGCGATACTCCTCCTGGTGGAGCCCACCCCTGGATCCACCACCGAAACGAATACCGAATCCTTTGGCCAATAGCCCACTGTTTGAATCAAGCGATAGGAAGCCTCCCAAATATTGTATTGGGGTATTTCATGGGTCAGGTCGCTTATTCTCAGATCCCGGGATACCGAGTATGCCACACCGTACATGGCGCTGACCGCCCCGTCCGCAATACCAAAATCGGATTGAAAAATCAACAGGCTGCTCATAACGACCTCCTTGTGTTCTATACTCTCTTCTCAAACAAAACCGTCCAGTCATATCCATAATCCACATGCCAGGTTTCACGGAAATTACCCATGCATGTAGCAACTGCAATTCTCATCAGCTCATTTGTATAAATAACAGTTTCACCTTTATTAACATACCCGAAGGATTTTGCAAACAGGGCCTTTTCTTGGTGCATCACCCTGCCCCCATGACAAATGGTCATATCGATCATATCACCATACTCAAATCCATTATCCAAAAATACGTCAAGGGGAATGTTGGTCCACAGATTCCCAAAATTGGGATCACAAATCTCAAAGATGCCTTCTGCCCTGTTGGGGCTCACCTTTGGCTGGATAATCGGGTGAGTCACTATATCCTCCACAGAATAGGCCGGACCTACTTCCTCATAGGTAATGATTCCGCTTGCAAGCCTTGCAGCACAGTATCCAAACAGATCCCTGCCATGGAATACACTGGTTCCCTCAGTGCTTCTCAGCCGGTTGCGGGTTTCATCAATTTCCCGCACTTCATCAATTTCTGCATAAGCTTTCAAATGGGTCAGCGTGCCGTTATCGGGAGTGACAACATAGTATTGGTCGCTTGTCCTGGCAGCACAGGCTCTTCTTGATGTTCCCACGCCGGGATCCACAACAGACACAAATATAGTACCCTTTGGCCAGAAGCGCATGGTCTGGTACAGGCGGTAGGATGCGCTCCACGTGTCAAAATGCGGTATCTCGTGGGTACCGTCAAAGATCTCCAGGCTGCGATCCACCGACTTGACAACGCCGTACATGGAGCAGACCGCTCCTTCTTTATAGGTAAAGTCTGTTTGAAACACAAGAATAGGTTTTTCCATATCCTCAGATCCCCTCTTTATAAGAAGATATCCGTCATGCTATGTTTTTTCTTACGAAGCCGCCAGCCGGATCATGGCGGTTGTATATATTCTGTAAAGCTGCTTAACCTTTTCGATTTCAATCCTCTCATTGGCCTGGTGAGCCAGCACCTGGTCACCCTCCCTGCCAGGACCAAAGGCAACGCAGTTTTTCATGGCCTTTCCATAGGTGACACCGCCGCTTATGACAGGCTCTGCATTGATATCTCCACTGATCTCCCTATAGGTATCCAAAAGTATTTTCAACCACGGGGAGTTTTTATCTGCCAAAGTGGGTCTGTCATCATACTGAAGGGTCACCTTAAGTGGACTCAATGCCCTTTGGAGCTTGTCGGTAAGTATATCGGAGGTAATCCCGTAGGGGTATCGGCAATCAACCTCAGCCAACACCTTATTGTCCCTGATTCTCAGTATTCCCAGGTTCATGGTCAGCTTGCCCATGGGCTCT
>LFSK01000047.1 GCA_001512555.1 Clostridiaceae bacterium DTU059
TATTCTTCTGTCAATGCTGCATGAACCTTGGGCATCCATTCGCTTATGGGGATATGCTGCGGACAAACTTCCTCACAGACCTTGCAACCAATGCACAGATTGGCCTTGGTGTCCTCATCAAAGAAATGCTTGTAGGAATTTTGTGATGTCTGAGGATCATCATAGATAACGCTTTCGTTATACAACTCAAAGATTCCGGGGATATCCACATTACTGGGACAGGGTATGCAATAGCGGCATTTGGTGCAGGGGATGGTTGCCCTTGCCTCAAAGCATGCACGAACCTTTGCTATGATCTCAAAATCCTCTTTACTGAATAGACCGATTCCTGAATCATTGGCAGTTTGGATATTCTCCTTTACCTGCTGCATATTGCTCATACCGCTGAGCACCAGCGAAACCTCGGGTTGATCCCACAACCATTTAAGAGCCCAGGAAGCGGCCGAATCCTTTTTACCGGTTGCCTCGAAGATATCAATCACTTCTCTGGGCGGATTTGCCAGGCGGCCTCCCAGGAGGGGTTCCATGATTATTACGGCCAATCCTTTGGACGCGGCGTATTTCAAACCTTCGGTACCTGCCTGATTCTCAGTATCCATATAGTTGTACTGGATCTGACAGAAATCCCATTTGTCATGATGATCCACAATTTCTTTAAAGGTATCCAGATTGTCATGGAAAGAGAATCCAAAATACCTGATCTTGCCGGCTTTCCTTGCCGCTTCGCCCTTATCAATTAAATTGTGTTTAAGGACTTTATTCTGCCATGTATCCCTGGAAAGACTGTGAAGCATATAGCAATCAATAACATCTGTCTGAAGCCTCTCAAGCTGTTCATCTAAAATCCTGTCAAAATCTTCGGGCTTTTCTACAAGCCAGACGGGAGATTTGGTAGCCAGGAACACTTTTTCCCTGTAACCGTCCTTTAAGGCCTTACCGGTTACAACCTCGCTGAATCCCCCGTGATAGCCATAAGCGGTGTCAATATAATTTACCCCCTGGTCGATGGCATAACGGATCATACGGATGGCTTCAGGCTCTACAATATTATTGCTGAACCTGTCTCCAACCCTTTCATTCACTTTGTCATCGGTGGGAAAACGCATGGTTCCAAATCCCAGCGCCGAGACCTGAAAGCCACACTGACCAAAATTTCTGTACTGCATTATTGAACCTCCCAAATAGTTTTTTCTTTCATGAAAATAAGAGCCGGATGTCATTTATAAATGCTCCGGACTGACATGAGCCCCCCATTTCATAGAATTGCGTGAACTAAAACAGCCCTGCAAAGTAGGCCTATTACTAGAATATCACGTCCCTTCCAACCCGGCAACATATGCAAACAGGATAAAATAGTTGTTATGATACTTGAACGGGAGACATCAATGGTATAAACTGTTTAGTAAAGTTCGCAGAATATGCTTACCGGAGGGATTGACCATATGAATCAGGCCTTGTTTGAGCGGGATCTTCTGTACCCCACAGAAAGGGAATTTGAAATTGGCAGTGTGCATATCACGGTATTCCAGCCTGGAAAAGACGGTGGAATACCCATACTGATAGAGGCTAAAACTGATCACAATCCCATTGATTATATCCCCGAAATTGTCAATCTTATCCAGGCCGATGTGTTCGACAGGATACGCATTGATATAAGAAAAAGTGGAATCCTTTATTTTAAGGCGGATCAAAACCGGTATCACAAGGTTCGGTATCAGGATGAGAACCAGTACAGCTCCGAGATTGTCGATGAACTGTAGGCTTAAACAGTCTTGATTTGTTATGATATTCTGGTAAAATAATGATGGAATGATGTGAATTTTTTCACAAATTTATATAACAAAAGGAGATGACAAAATGCCGCTTGTAAATACCACTGAGATGTTCAAGAAGGCCTATGAAGGCGGTTATGCCATTGGCGCCTTCAATGTCAACAACATGGAGATTGTTCAGGGAATAACTGAAGCAGCTAAGGAAGTTAACGCTCCGCTCATTCTGCAGGTTTCATCAGGTGCCCGCAAGTATGCCAATCATACTTATCTGATGAAGCTGATCGAGGCTGCTCTGGCCGAAACCGATCTTCCCATTGCTGTGCACCTCGATCACGGTGATAGCTTTGAACTTTGCAAATCCTGTATCGACGGTGGTTTCACCTCTGTTATGATCGACGGTTCCCATCTGCCCTTCGAGGAGAATATTGCTCTGACCAAAAAGGTTGTAGAATATGCCCATGACAAGGGAGTAACCGTTGAAGGTGAGCTGGGAAGGCTTGCCGGTATTGAGGATGCCGTTAATGTCAGCGAAGAAGACGCTGCCTTTACAAGACCCGAAGAGGTTGAGGAATTTGTCAGCCGCACCGGAGTTGACTCTCTTGCCATTGCCATCGGAACCAGTCACGGTGCTTTCAAATTCAAGGGCGAAGCACAGCTCCGCTTTGATATCCTTGAGGAGATCCAGAAAAAACTCCCCGGATTCCCCATCGTATTGCACGGTGCATCATCGGTTATACCGGAATATGTTGACCAGATCAACAAGTTCGGCGGCAACATGCCCGGAGCCAAAGGCGTACCCGAAGAAATGCTGAGGAAGGCTGCTTCCATGGCAGTTTGCAAGATCAACATCGACTCAGATCTCCGTCTTGCCATGACCGCTACCATCCGTAAGGTATTTGCCGAGAACCCCGCAGAGTTTGATCCCAGAAAGTACCTCGGTCCTGCCAGGGAAGAGATCAAAAAGCTTGTGAAGCATAAGCTGATCAATGTTCTGGGCTGCGCCGGAAAGGCATAATTTCCTGCAGTCAGGTTATTTAAAAAGGCGATAGGGGGATTGGCTATTATAGGTCAATCCCTTTCTCGTAATGTATGATTTCGATATATTACAACAGGTTGTTCCCATGGAGTTTTTTATGGAACTCCTCAGAAAGCAGAAGCAGGATATCGGTATGGTTGAGCTGGGGTTTCTCATAGAGGCACAGGTTCAATAATGAGAGAATGACGCCAATATCTCTTCCCTCATCGATACCCGACCGGATCAGGTCGGTACCTGAAATCTGAAGGGGAAGCGGCTCATTCACCAGCGAAGGATCAATGCTGTCCTTATTTTGGTGGTGGTTGTCCAATGCCAGCACGCTCAATGCCAGCTCTGCGGCCTTTACCCCGTAAAGATGGCAGGCGCACCTGATATTGCGCTGAGTCGGAGCTTTAAGAAGATCCGCGGCCTTAAGGACTTTCTTAACATTTGAAATGGTGCGATTATCATATTTCAGCCGCCTGAGAAGGAAGCCGGCATGCTCTGCACTCTCCTGCTCAAATGCCCCATAAAAGAGGCTGCTTAGAATGAAAACCGGACCTCTCCTGCCATGTGGGTCCTGGCATGCTTTCATCAATGATTCGGGAAAGGCGGGTATGCCCGGGAAAATATGGGTTGACAGCTGGGTGTCCCAGATCAGACCAATCTTGTCCGGATGAGCGGATGACATGATTTTGTCCAGTTCGATCCGGATCCTTTCGAAGCTGATATAGCCAATATCCCTGTGGAGGGTTTTGATGGCATAATAGGTTTGGTTCTCAATATCAAAACCAAGTTGGGCGGAAAAGCGGATAGCCCTCAGCATTCGCAGGGCGTCTTCACTGAAGCGTTCAACCGGATCCCCCACCGACCGGATGAGCTTTTTGCTGATATCTCCCATGCCCCCAAAAGGATCTGTGATGCCTTCATCAGGATGAAAGGCCATGGCATTGATGGTAAAATCCCTTCGGGCAAGGTCGGATTCCAGTGAATCGGTAAACCTTACCTGTTCAGGATGCCGATGATCTATATAGCTCAGATCGGTGCGCCAGGTGGTTATTTCGCATAACTGACCCTCGAAATTTACGGTAACTGTACCGTGTTTTAAGCCGGTATCCAGGGTGATTTGAAACAGCTCCCTGACCTGCTCCGGCCTTGCGGAGGTGGTGATATCCCAATCATGGGGTTCTTTGCCCATGACCATATCACGGACGCAGCCTCCCACCACATGGGCGTGAAAGCCCCCATGGTTAAGAATAGCGATTATAGAGCGGACTTTTTTGGGAAGAATAATGTGCATATGAATTCTCCATCCCAATGCTGTGTTAAGCTTAGGGAGACGATGATATACTTAGATTATACTTGATGAGGTAAAACAAATAAAGGCAATAAGAATTAAGAGATATACATAAAGACAGATATAGAATTGTGGAGGTTTTTGTGGCAACAAGAAAAAAGAATAAACTGAAGGTGATTCCCCTTGGGGGAATGGAAGAGATCGGAAAGAACATGACCGTTTTCGAATATGGAGAAAGCATCATAGTGGTGGATTGCGGCCTGGCCTTTCCGGAAGATGAGATGCTGGGTGTTGACCTGGTTATTCCTGATATTACCTACCTGGAAAAGAACGCGGAGAAAGTGCGGGGCATCGTATTGACCCATGGGCATGAGGATCATATCGGAGCCCTTCCCTATGTGTTAAAGCGGCTTCCGGTACCGGTATATGGAACCGAACTGACCCTGGCTCTTGTGGAGAACAAGCTCGTTGAGCATCAGTTGAACGACAGGACGGAACTTAAGATCGTCAAGCAGGGGCAAACCATTCAACTGGGACCTTTTAAGGTGGAGTTTATAAGATCCACCCACAGCATCGCTGACGCGGTTGCTCTGGCTATCAATACACCTGTTGGGACGGTTCTCCATACAGGCGATTTTAAGATTGATCAGACCCCTATTGAGGGAGAACCAATGGATCTGGCCAGAATTGCTGAACTGGGGAAGAAGGGCATACTGCTTTTAATGTCGGACAGCACCAATGTGGAAAGGCCCGGTTACACCATGTCCGAGCGAGTTGTGGGGGATACCTTTGACAATATTTTCAGGGGAGCAAAATCCAGGATTATTGTGGCATCCTTCGCATCCAACATCCACCGTATCCAGCAGGTGCTGAATTCTGCTGTTAAATATGGAAGGAAGGTTGCTTTGTGCGGCCGCAGCATGATAAATGTGGCCACTGCAGCCATCAGGCTTGGATACCTGTCCTTTCCTGAAGACACTTTGATCGACATCGACCGCATTAAGAGGTATAAGCCGGAGGAACTGGTGATCATTACTACTGGAAGTCAGGGTGAACCCATGTCCGCCCTGTCCCGCATAGCCAGTTCCACCCATAAGAAGGTAGAAATCGATGAGGGGGATATGGTCATCATATCGGCCAGCCCTATTCCCGGAAATGAGAAGATGATCTACAATGTGATCAATGAATTGTTCAAGAAGGGTGCAGAGGTTATCTACGACGACCTCATCGACATCCATGTTTCGGGCCATGCCAAGCAGGAGGAGCTCAAGCTCATGCACAGGCTTACCAAGCCCAAGTTCTTCATTCCCATCCACGGTGAGTACAGGCATCTGAAGATGCATGCCAAACTGGCAGAATCCATGGGGATGCCTGAGAAGAATATATTCACCATGCAGAATGGAAAGGTGCTGGAACTGACATCAAGAACCGCTAAAATAACAGGCTCGGTTCAATCAGGCAGCGTTCTGGTTGATGGTCTTGGTGTGGGAGATGTGGGGGAGATAGTTCTTCGCGACAGGAAGATTCTTTCCGAGGATGGGCTGATCATAGTGGTGGCAGCCATAGATTCCAATGGCAACCAAATGGCCGATCTGGAGATCATTTCAAGGGGCTTTGTTTACGTCAGAGAATCTGAGGAACTGATCGAAGAGGTTAAGGTTCTGGCCAGGGACGCGCTGGTTAAATCTGTAAGCAGGAGAGGTAACAACTGGACATCCATGCGCAATGCCATCAAGGATGAATTGAATTCTTTCCTGTACAAAAAGACAAAGAGAAGACCCATGATCATCCCCATCATTGTGGAGGTTCAGCCCCAGGGGATCAACAGGATGGAGAGCGTAAGGCCGCCAGAGCTGCCCATGTAGGCTTTGTTTACGTATTTGAAAGGCAGGTTTTTTGAACCTGCCATTAATATTTGGGATCAATAAGAGGCTGCCTCGCAAAATGCTTTGAGACAGCCTCTGCTATATCTGTTAGGCTGATGATACGTGCCTGAGCAATTAGCATGATCATCTGAAGTTTCTGAACCTGACATTCTTCTTTTTTCTTGAAGAGGCAGAAGAATAATAGCGTCTTCTTCTGTTGGATCTTCGCGAAACGGCCTTGAGAACCAGTCTTAAAACTATCAGGACGATGATGAGAACGCCGGCTATCTTCAAGCCCAGGGTAAATCGTTTGTCATTTACAATCTCCATATACTTGTCACGTATCTGGGCAATGGTGGTTTTTTCAATGGAATTATTGGCTACTATACTGACTGAACCTATGGATTTGCCATTATAAAAATATTCCAGGCTGCCTAACACCTGCCCCTTTTCGATGGGAGCCTTAAAGGGTTCATTCAGCTTTTTCACCAGGGTAAGGTTCTGATTCAGTTTTTCGGTATCAAGAGGCAGGATATGCCGTATGCTTCCTTGAGAGATCAGCTCAACTTTTTTGGCGTCCACGGCATCTGCAACCTCTGACCTGCCTATATATTCGCCGTCTTTAACCACATCCTGCACGCTGTAATTGGCGAATCCATACTCCAAAAGCTTTTGGGATTCCTCAAACACTATATTTGGATTCTGGATATCAGCCCCCAGAACAACACTGATCAGTTCCATTCCGTCGGGATTGACGGCTGAAGCCACCAGGCAGCGTCCGGCCGGATCGGTGTAGCCTGTCTTGATGCCCGTTACCTTGGAATAGTACTTCGAGCGGGATATGAGCAGTCTGTTGGTATAGGTCAGGTAACTGGCGTTCCAATCCTGACTCTTCCTGAAATTCGTATCGGGCATGGTGATTTCGGTTTTTGCCACAATCTCGCGAAAAGCGTCATATTTCATAGCCTCGCGACCCAATATGGCCAGATCCCTGGCAGTGGAGACATGATCCGGGTCTTCCAAACCACATGGATTGGTGAAGTGACTTCCTGTGAGTCCGAGTTCCTCAGCCTTTTGGTTCATCAACCGGACAAAACCAGCAATAGTTCCGTCGGGTGAGACATTTTCCGCAATGATATATCCTACCTCATTAGCAGAGGTAACCAGCATCAGCTCAAGCAGATTCTCCAGTTTTATGATCTCGCCAGGCTTTATCCCTGCTGTAACATAGTTATAAATGTCGACGCTGTCAATGGCTCTTTGTGACGCAGTCATCTCGGTGTCAAGGGAAGCACGCTCCAGAGCGATTATTGAAGTGAGTATTTTGGTGGTGCTGGCTGGAGATCTTTCCTGATCGGCATTTTTCTCGCAAAGAATCTGTCCTGATTCCATGTCCATCAGGATAAAAGCCTCCGCGTTAATATCCGGTACTTCATCCGCAAAGGCAGGAAAACCAAATTGAAAAAAGATTAAAAAAACAAGAAAAAAGTATACTGCTGACAACTTTTTCAAAATGTATCACTCCTGTGCCATACCGTACAGGATGGCATCTTTCGCATTTGATTGGTTTTTTCTGTAGGAAAAGTGAGATCCCTTACCTTTATTATAGGTTAGGTTGAGTACTTACTCAAGGCATAAAGGATGTAAGCCAAGATTTTCCTTGAGATAATGGAATGAATAATATACAATGGAATTATCAGGATGTATAGCCTGGAACGGTAATTTATCCGGACGGGGATATTATGCGTATTCGGATCGGAAAGCTGGAACTGAAAATACCCTGGGAGTATCTTGTGGCACTTTTTCTGGTTTTGCTGGCCCTCACCATCCTGATTGTATGGAAAGTGGGACATGAACATGGTGAAACCATACGGATCATGACCACCCAAACTCCTCTGGTTTCCGAAAGGCCTGACCAGGATGCTGCGCCCTATGATGACAGTTTCTATGATGTTCCTGATGAAGATGATGTGGAAAGCAAGCCCGGCTTTGAACCACCGGGGACTTTAAAGGTCAATATCAATAAAGCCAGCATGGATGAGCTTATCTCCCTGCCCTATATAGGAGAGGTCAAAGCCAGAGCCATCATTGCATACAGGGACGAGCACGGACCCTTCAAAACCCCAGAGGATCTTTTGAACGTGAAGGGGATTGGGCCCAAAACCCTGGAGAGAATCAAAGACTTTATCGTTTTCGAATAAGACATAGACCGCCCTTTTCTCATTCTCGCAGAGCGTTTTAAGCGCCTTATCGCAATGCGACCTCAACCTTAGGGGATCTCTTCATGTATCTATCTGTCTAGTCCTTTGTTATTGCTGGCGTGGCAAATGTATTCAGGGATCCCGTAAAGCCGGTCGTTGTGCTGCGTCTGCCAAACATAAGCATGTAATCGCGAACGAAGCGCAGCGCGGTGCGGCGATCTACGAGACTGCTTCGTCGGTAAGGCCTCCTCGCAATGACATATATGGATGTCACTGCGGAGCGCGGCAATCTCGTTATATTCGCCGTACTATTCTCTTGGCGGTGAAGTTGAGTACCGCAATGATTACTATCAATATGGCGGCAGTGGCATAAGCACCCGTGAAATCAGCCTCCTCCAGTGCAACCACATAGAGGTGTACCGATAGGGTCCGGATACTGGAAGTCAGAAAACGTCCCAATCGAGGGATCTTAGGTACTGAGCCTGCGGTGAAGATTACGGCAGCCGTTTCGCCAATCACCCTTCCCATGCTGAGGATGACGGCTGTAAGAATACCGGGAATGGCACAGGGGAGAACAACCCTGCATGTGGTATAGAGCCGGGAGGCTCCAAGGGCCAGGCTGGCCTCACGATAACCGGGATCCACTGATTTCAGCGCCTCCTCAGTGGTTCTCACCACCAGAGGTAAAACCATTATGCTGAGCGTCAGTGCACCGGAGAGAACGGAGAACCCAAGTCCGAGACTATTCTTGAAAAAGATAAAACCGAAAAGGCCATAGATAATGGAGGGAATTCCGGAAAGGCTTTCTGTGGCAATCCTGATGGTTCTGACAAGCAACCCCTGTTTTGCATATTCGGTCAGATAAATGGCTGCGCAGACACCTATGGGAACTGTTATAACCAGGGTGGAAAAAATCAGGATCAGAGTTCCGGCAATCATGGGTAGTATGCCTGTCCTGCCCTTATAAAGATTATACTCACTTGTTATTAACTCCAGATTGATGCCGGGAAGCCCTTTGGATATCACCGATATCAGCATCCATATCAAAAAAACAGCACCGCTAAGAGAAAATGCCCATATTAAAATGGTTAATAAAAGATCTTTGGTTCTTCTTTTCCTATTCATTTATTGACCTGTTTCCTTCAGCCGATCTTTGAACCACCACATTCAAAACAATGTTGAGAATTATTATGAAAAGAAAAAGCACCGCACCGATTCCAAAAAGTGCAGACTGATGGAAAGGGCCTGCGTAGGACATGTCCTTTGCGATTGTGGCGGTCATGGGGCTCACCGTATCCAGAAGAGAACGGGGGATGCGTGAAATATTGCCACACACCATGATAACAGCCATGGTTTCGCCGACAGCCCGTCCCATCCCAAGCACCACCGAGGCCATGATCCCCGATTTTGCCGCTGGGATGGTCACCTTGAAAATGGTTTCCACCCTTGAAGCACCCAGGGCCAGGGATCCTTCCCTGTACTCTTTTGGAACGGCTCGAAGGGATGTTTCGGATATGCTCACAATGGTTGGAAGGATCATGGCAGACAGAATGACTATCATGGCCAAAAGGCTGTTGCCGGTCGTACTTCCCAGGCGAACTCTTATAAAGGGTACGATGACCGTCAATCCAAAGAATCCGTACACAACCGATGGAATGCCCGCCATAAGCTCCATGCAACCTCTCAGGAAAGATGCCATCCTTTTTGGCGCCAGTTCGGAAAGCAGAATAGCTGTAAACAGACCCACAGGAACTCCTGTGACCAAGGCGCCAGCCATTCCTAACAGGGAGGCCACGATCATCGGGAAAATACCGAATTGGGGGGATTCAGCAGTGGGTTTCCATTGGGTTCCAAAAATAAACCTGGAGACACCTATTTTTATAATTGGCGGCAGTCCCGCTGCAAAGATGTAGACTGTGATCAGAACGACTGATATGATGCTGACCCAGGCGCTTACCACAAAAACAAGCTCCATAGTTTTCTCAAAACCTGGTGTTTCCGGATTTGTTCTTTTTTTATTCATCAGTTCCCTCAACCTTTTCCCGGCTACATTTCACCTGTTTCTCTCAACAGGGATTGCCTCCCGGCCAATAATGGCTTTTCCTTCCTCTGAAAACATAAAATCTATGAATTCCTGCTCGATAGCATCAGGGGCTCCTTTAGTTACGATCATCAGCGGACGCCTTATTTCATAGCTGCCGTTCAGAACGTTTTCAGAAGATGGTACCTTACCGTCAATACGAAGGGCTTTAACCCCCTTCCTTACGTAGTTCAAAGAGATATAACCCACAGCATGGGGGTTTTGTGCCACAGCTAAAAGTGTTTCCCCGGTTTTTGCAGCTTCCTGATCGGCCTTAACCTCATCCCGTATCCCGAAGAGGCCATCAAAAGCCTCCCTCGTACCAGAGGCCGGGTCACGGGTGATAACCACAATTTCCGAGTCCGGGCCGCCAACCTCGGACCAGTTTGTGATCTCCTTTTTATAGATCCGTGCAACCTGTTCGCTGGTCAAGTCCTGGACGATATTCGAGGGATGGACAATAACCGCAATTGCATCCCAGGCAATATGAACAGCCTGGAGCCCCTGATTTAGTTCCTCCTCCATGACCACTCTGGAGACGGCTCCAATATTGGCAGTTCCGGCAATTACAGCTCTTATGCCTGCACTGGATCCATTGCCCGTATACTCCACTGTAATATTGGTATGAGTGGCCATATAGGTATCTGCCATTTCCTGCATCATTTTCTGCATGGAGGTAGATCCTTCGCAAGCCAGTATGGCTGACGACGGTTCTCTGCATCCGGAAAATGTGAGTGCAGCCATCAATAGTATTAGGACGATGATGTAATTAAAGTGTTGTTTCATGACACACGCTCCGTTTCCGGTCAGGAGCAAAACAGCAAATATTCAGGTCAAAAGATCATATAAGTTTCGCCCATGCTGCCCACTGCCTATAAGTTACAATGCATCGAAATCAAATATGACAATTTTTTAATACGCCTTGAGATTCCTGAATTAAACGTATAAGATTTTTGCTCATTATTTCGCCCCAAAACGTATCCGTTGACAGCGTAATAGGCCTATGGTATGATGAAAATTAATCGTAAAAGGCTTTGAAAGGGACAAGTCGAACCATACGAATACCAATAAGAGAGGGACAGCCGCAGGCTGAAAGCTGTTCCGGTAGATTCAGGTTTTGATACCACCCTGGAGCTCGGGGGCTGAAAAGGTTGCAGTAAGCTCTTGCGTTGATTACGTTATAATCATTGAGGGGCAGACCATAGCATTTGCTTTGTTCTGCAACCAGGGTGGAACCGTGTGGGCTTGAAGCTCTCATCCTTGGATGGATGGGTGCTTTTTTATTTGTAGAATTATAGATTTGCTTTATAAATGAAAGGGATGAGCATTATGATCCAAATAACATTGAAGGACGGAAACAAGATCCAGGTTGAAAGCGGAAAAACCATACTGGATATCGCCAGGGGTATCAGCGAAGGGCTTGCAAGAGTAGCCGTGGCCGGTGAAATCAACGGTGTGGTGAAGGATCTTTCCACGCCTGTTACAGAGGATTGCAGTCTGAACATACTGACCTTTGACAGCGAGGGGGGCAGGCACACCTACTGGCATACAGCTTCCCACATCATGGCTCAGGCCGTCAAGCGCCTTTACCCCGGTGTCAAACTGGCAATAGGACCGGCTATCGATAACGGCTTTTATTACGATTTTGATTCCGAGAAACCTTTTACGCCTGAAGACATGCAGGCAATCGAAGAAGAAATGAAAAGGATAATCAAGGAGGATCTCGGTGTTGAGCGTTTCACTCTCCCAAGGGATGAGGCTTTAGAACTTGTGAAGGATGAGCCTTACAAGGTGGAACTTATCAATGAACTGCCGGAAGATTCCGAGATATCCTTCTATAAGCAGGGTGAGTTTACCGATTTATGCGCCGGACCCCACTTGCCCTCCACGGGAAAGGTGAAGGCCATCAAGCTTATGCAATTGGCAGGGGCTTACTGGCGCGGCAGCGAAAAGAACAAAATGCTCCAGAGGATTTATGGTACGGCTTTCCCGAAGAAGAGCCAGTTGGATGAGTACCTGCACAGGCTGGAAGAGGCCAAAAAACGCGATCATCGCAAGCTGGGCAGGGAGCTTGATCTCTTTGATATTTATGAAGAGGGTCCGGGCTTCCCGTTCTTCCTGCCAAAGGGCATGGTTTTGAGGAACCTTCTGGAAGATTACTGGCGCAGAGAGCATGAGAAGAGGGGATACCAGGAGATCAAAACCCCCATTATGCTGACAAAGGAACTCTGGTATCGTTCCGGGCACTGGGATAATTACAAGGACAATATGTACAGTGTGGACATTGACGACGCTGAGTTCGCAGTCAAGCCCATGAACTGTCCGGGCGGCATTCTGGTGTTTAAACGCAAGCTCCACTCATATAGGGATCTTCCCCAAAGAATGGGTGAACTGGGTCTTGTACACCGGCATGAACTGTCCGGAGCCCTGCATGGCCTGATGAGGGTTCGCTGCTTCACCCAGGATGACGCTCATATCTTCATGACCCCTGATCAGATCAAGGATGAGGTTATTGGCGTTATCAAGCTCATTGACGAATTCTACAAGACTTTTGGATTCAAATACCATGTGGAGCTCTCCACCCGTCCTGAAAAATCCATTGGTTCTGACGAGTTGTGGGAGAAATCCACCACGGCGTTGAGTGAGGCTTTGCAGGATCAGGGTATAGAGTATAAGCTCAATAAGGGTGACGGTGCCTTCTACGGACCGAAGATCGACTTCCATCTGGAGGATTCAATTGGCCGTACCTGGCAGTGCGGAACCATACAGCTGGATATGAACATGCCTGAACGCTTTGACCTGAACTATATCGGTCCTGATGGAGAAAAGCACAGGCCTGTCATGATCCACAGGGTGGTGTTCGGCAGCATTGAGCGGTTTATTGCCATTCTCACCGAACATTTTGCCGGCGCTTTTCCGGTATGGCTCTCGCCTGTCCAGGCAAAGATACTCACCATTGTTGAAAAGCATATTCCCTATGCTGAGGAAGTAAAGAGAAGGCTTGAAGAAAAGGGAATTCGGGTTGAACTGGACGGACGCAATGAAAAGATCGGCTTTAAGATCAGAGAAGCACAATTGGAGAAGGTGCCCTACATGCTGGTTCTTGGGGACAAGGAAGCCGAGGCCGGCCATGTGGCAGTCAGATCCCGCAAGGAAGGGGATATGGGTTCCATGCCGCTGGATGAATTCATCGAAAAAATCCTGCTGGAGATCAATTCAAAGGCTCTGTAAATGCTATGAAGCGGGGAGGATTCCCCGCTTTTGCTTATGTCTTTGGAACCCGAACAATGAAGTGTGGTAATCTTGTGAATTGCTTCGTGGGCACAGCCTCCTGGCAAAGACATGTAAGGTAGGGTGTCACCCCGCTATGGGGGAAATACCTCATGCGATGTACGACTGGCCTAAAAATGCTATAATATCTATATTCAGATGACACGGAGGGATCACATGCCTTCACCCGGAAGCTATGGAACCAGAAAGAAGACCGGGGCACAGAGCCAACTTACCCTGCTTAAAAAGCAGCTTAAAACCGGAAATATAAAAGGTGTATATCTCTTTTCAGGGAACGAGCGTTTTCTGGTGGATTACTATGTGGATGAAATCAAAAGAATTGCCTTGAAAGAGGATCATAACGGCCTTAATCTCGTGCAGTTCGAGGGAAGGACAGATGTTGATCAGCTCATTGACGCATGCGATACCTACCCCATTTTTTCAGACCGCAAGGTGGTGCTGGTGAAAAACTCCAATCTTTTAGCACCAAGAAAAAAAGCACCTTCCAGGCAGGAAGGGGAAGGATCGGAAGAAGACATGGGCGAAGGAAGTGCTGACTCTGACCAGTCTGGATCCTCTGCCGGGGGAAAAGCCCAGGAAACTCTCAAACAATATATCCCCAACATTCCTGAAAGCACCTGCCTTGTCATGGTCGAGGACAATGTGGATAAGCGTTTGGGGCTGTACAAGGCCATTCAGAAGTTCGGCCTCCATATCCATCAGGATCACCTGAATGAAGATGATCTGACAAAATGGGTTATTAAAGGCTTCAGGCAAAGCCGTAAAACCATCCATCCTGATGCTGCCCAGTATCTTGTCAGCATCAGTGATCCGGACATGTATTCCCTTAGAAATGAAATCTTTAAAGTCATAAACTATACCGGAGAGCGGGAAACGGTGACCCTTGATGATATCAGGGCAGTGGCCACTGTAACCATTAAAAGTGTTATCTTCGACCTCATGGATGCCGTGGCTGCCCGGAACAGGGCAAAGGCACTGAGCTACCTGGATGACATGTTGTCATTAAAAGAGCCGGAGCAAAAAATACTTGCCATGGTATCAAAGCAAACCGGTGAAATACTGAAGCTTAGATTATTAATGGATCGGCGTCTCACCTCTTCCCAGATCAGCCGCTATTTTCCCGGAAAACACCCCTTTGCTTTCAGAAAGCTGACCGAACAGGCCGGGAAATCGGACAGTGCTTATCTGGCGGGATTTCTGAAAAAATGTGCAGAAGCCGATAATGCGTGGAAGACCGGAAAAATGTCGCCCCGCCTTTCACTGGAAATGCTTTTTAATTATCTATAGCTTACGTGCTCAGATATTTGCTTTCCTTTTTAGTTTAAACAATGGGAACACGTGACAAAATCATCCCTGTTTACAGGCTTCCGGCGTACATACATTGGTACAGTAAATATTTGCATACAGTATGAGCATTCGGGGGTTCATATGGATGAACGCTTGAAACCGGATATAAAAATATCGGTTCGTGGTCTGAATCTGTACTATGGCTTATTTCATGCCTTGAAGAATATAAGCATGGATATTTGTCAGAACGAGATAACCGCTCTGATCGGACCTTCAGGATGTGGTAAGTCCACCTTCCTGAAAACCCTAAACAGGATGAACGATCTGGCAGAGAATGTCCGGATTAACGGGAGCATTAAGCTTGACGGCTGTGAAATCCTTGGGGATATCGATGTAGTGGATCTGAGAAGGCGTGTAGGCATGGTTTTTCAAAAGCCAAACCCATTCCCCATGTCCATATACGATAATGTAGCCTTTGGGCCCAGAGTCCAGGGGATTAAAAAAAAGTCCGTATTGGATGATATTGTTGAAGAAAGCCTGAGAGCAGCTGCCCTTTGGGATGAGGTCCATGACAGGTTGCACAAGAACGCATTGGGGATTTCCGGCGGGCAGCAGCAGCGACTCTGCATAGCCCGGGCATTGGCGACGCAGCCTGAAGTGATTCTAATGGATGAGCCTACCTCAGCCCTGGATCCCATATCCACAATGAGTATCGAGGAGCTCTGCAGCCAACTGAAAGAGGACTATACCATTGTTATGGTTACACATAACATGCAGCAGGCAAGCCGCATTTCTGACAGGACAGCCTTCTTCCTGCTGGGGGAATTGATTGAGTATGATACAACCAAAAAGATCTTCAGCAGGCCTAAGGATGAGAGAACCGAGCGCTATATTGCTGGTAAGTTTGGCTGAAGCAGATTACCGCGCTCCGCTTCGCTTCGCTCGCAATGACAATTCGGATCTGTCATTGCGAGGAGGTCTTGCCGACGAAGCAATCTCAGTCTTCGACGAAGGCTAAGGATCTTGTAGATTACCGCACTCGAAATGGTGTACGGATCGGTTGAAATTGGCAAAGGGTTGCGAATATCACGCCTGAACCATGCGTTTTATAACACTTTTGCATATTGCATTTTTGTTACATTAGGCTGTAAAATATACAAAAGCAGGTATGAAGAGGGTATAATTCTAAATGTGCTGCTTCTTTAATGATTCTTTTATGGTTTTATCGGGTAAATTGAATCAGGTGGCACTTTTTTGTGTAGCATCCATGTATAAACACCCTAACCATACAACCACAAGGAAGCTTTGACGGAGGGGCATTGGAGTGTCGGGACAAGGCCTTTTTAGAGACATCATCTCATATATTATGAATTTTCTTGATTTAAGCGGCCCGTTTGATTTAATTCGAATGCTAGTCGAGCTTTCTCTTGTGTCCTATATTGTCTATAAGGTTATTCAACTGGTGCGGGAAACCCGTGCCATGCAGCTGGTCAAAGGCCTCCTTTTTATACTCATCCTGTCCAAACTTTCCGAAATCATTGGACTTAAAACCGTTGCCTTCCTGCTCCAGAGCACCATCCAGCTTTTCGGTTTCGGAATGATTGTACTCTTTCAGCCAGAGCTCAGACGGGCTCTTGAAAAGCTGGGAAGCAGCGGCTTTCAGGATATCTTGCTCATAAGAGATGATGAGGAGCGGCTTAAAACTATTGCCTCCATCGAGACCGTAGTCAAGTCATGCGCACGTTGTGCAGAAAACTATATCGGAGCCTTGATAGTCATCGAGAGGGATACAAAAATCGGTGATATTGTTAACACAGGCACCAGGATGGATGCGGCTTTGTCTGAAGAACTTCTGGTGAATATATTTACTCCTAAAACTCCCCTCCATGACGGAGCAGTAATTATCAGGAATAATATCATAACAGCGGCCGCCTGTTATCTGCCCCTTACTCAGAATGCCGGTCTCTCGAGGGATCTTGGTACAAGGCATCGGGCCGCGTTGGGCATTACCGAAGTTTCCGATGCCATAGCCATTGTTGTATCGGAAGAATCGGGCAAAATATCCTATGCCCACAATGGAGGCCTCACGAGGAATCTGACTCCTGATATGCTGAGAAAAGCTCTGTCCAGATTCCTTCTTGAAAACAAGAATGATAAAAGGCGCTTTACTTTCAGGAAGGTGAAAAATAGTGAACAAGCTGATAGATAGATTGTTTGAAAAGGATATTATTGTAAAGGTTCTCTCTGTGCTTATAGCCATCCTGATCTGGTTCCTTGTACTGGATCAGGATAATCCATTCATAGAAAGAACCGTCACTGTTCCTCTGACCAGCAACGTGGAGGTATTGGATGCAAAAAATCTTCAGATCATCGGATCAAGTATCCCGGCCACCGTTGATATCCGGATTAAGGGGCGGAAGAAGAGGGTGGATAGTGTTTCCAGCGGTGATTTCAGTGTTTTCCTTGACCTTTCGGAAGTAGAAGGCTCAGGCATAAAGTCTGTTGATGTGGGATCACCCGAGTATACAGGAGATAAGGATATCATTATCCTAGGCACCAATCCGACAGCAGTCAGGCTGCATTTTGAAAGAGTTGTCGGCAAGCAGTACCCGGTGACCATCGAGTTCACCGGAAGTCTGCCGGAAGGCTACCAGGTAGTTAACCAGAGAGTGGATCCCGGTATCATCCTGATAGAGGAGAAGGAGGGTACGCTCTCAAGGGTTGGCAAGGTAGTGGCACTGGTTAATCTGAACGATTTAAGCGTTACAAAGGAACTTGTGGTCAGAGCCACTGTCTATGATGTTGAAGGGAAGCCCATGTCCCAATTCGAGGGCAAATACCCTGCTATTGTCAGCTTTGATCTGGCGCGGAAGCTTCCCCTTGTTACGCCCATAAAGGGAAAGCCAAAAACCGGGTACTATTTCAAGGAGATTATACCTGACCCATCCAGTGTTTTGGTTATAGGCACAAAGAGCCTTCTGGATTCCCTTTCCAGAATAGAGGCGGAGGCTATTGACATTGAAGGCAGATCGGAGACCTTCAGAACCGAGTTGAGCCTGAACGTGCCCCAGGGAGCGACCATCGTCGATATGAGCCGTCCCGTTACGGCTCTGGTCAGTATAGATCCGCTGTCTACCCGAACAGTACAGTTTCCCACGAATATGATTTCCATATACGACAGTGACACGACAGGATCCTTTGAATATGCTATTGTTCACAGTTCGGTTAATATTCCCGTGGAGGGGCGTCCTGAACTGATTCAGGATCTTAAGGCCGATGACATCAAATGCAGTATCAGTGTCAAGGATCTGGAAGAGGGAGATCATCAGGTGCCGGTTACGGTCAGCCTGCCCTCGGGAGTCTCGTTGAGGGAAAGACCCAGTGTTACGGTTATTATAACCGCCGTCGCTCAGGAAACTACAACAAATCCCACACCCGACCCCACACCCGCTCCAACCCCGGGTGGATGACATGGGTCATAGGTATTAAATTCTCGGAGGCATAGTCATGAATCATATCATTCGGAATACCACGGTACTGACCATGAACGACCGCAATGAAATCCTGGAACACGTGGATGTTTTGATAAAGAACGGGATCATTGCGAGAATTGGTCCGGATATTGCCGACACTTCAGAAGGTGCCAATACCATCGACGGAAGCGGCAAACTGGTGATGCCCGGTCTGATCAACGGCCACTGTCATGTTCCCATGACACTGCTTCGCAATTATGCCGATGATATGGATCTTCAAACATGGCTTTTTGACCATATTTTCCCTGTGGAAGACAGGTTGAATGGGGATGATGTATACTGGGGTTCCCTTCTTGGGATCATGGAGATGCTGTCAACCGGCACAACCTGTTTTGCCGACATGTATGATCATATGGATGCCATTGCCTCGGCTGTTGAGCTTTCCGGCATAAGGGCCCAGCTTTCCAGGGGACAGACCTCCAATGATGCAGGACCTGATTTTTCCGAGGATCGGGCCATGAAGGAGAGCGTGGATTTCGTAAAGAAGTGGAACGGCGCCGCTGAGGGCAGGATTACTGCCGCAATGGCTCCCCATGCCATCTATACCTGTTCTCCCGCCTATATCCAGGCCGTTGCGAATAATGCTGAGAAGCTGGGAGTCCCCATCCATGTCCACCTGGATGAGACTGTGCGTGAACATGAGGATTGCCTTAGAACCCATGGCAAAACTCCCACAGCCCATCTTTATGATCTTGGACTGTTTGAACTGAAAACCATAGCGGCCCATTGCGTCTGCATAACCGAAGACGATATGAGACTTTTGAGGGAGAAGGATGTATCGGTCATCCACAACCCTGCCAGCAATCTGAAGCTGGCCAGTGGTATCGCACCTGTTCCAGAGGCACTTTCAGCAGGCCTGAATGTCTGTATCGGAACCGATGGTGCCTCCAGCAATAACAACCTGAATATGTGGGAGGATATGTACCTGACTTCCATACTCCATAAAGGTAGTACCCGCGATCCCAGGCTGATCACAGCCGGGGAGGTTCTCAAAATGGCCACGGTCAACGGAGCAAAAGCTCTTGGAATGCCCCGTGTGGGCTCCATCCAGGAAGGCAATAAAGCTGATCTGATTATGGTAGATCTGGAAAAGCCGCATTTGAAGCCGCTGCACAATCTCTGTTCGGCTCTGGTATACTCGGCTCAGGGTTCAGATGTATCCATGACCATGGTGGATGGCCGCATCCTGTATCAGGACGGGGAATTCAGAACCATAGACAGGGAGAAGGTCTATTATCATCTGGAAAAGGTTTGTAAGAGGCTTTTTGGCTGAAAAGGCCGAAAAGCGAAATCTTTTCATGTCACTTGCCCCACCGGTTTCAATCATCGGCTGTTTCAGGAGCTTTTGGTGTTGCCATAATGGTGTTGTAGTTAACATAAATGACCATTCCGGGCTTTGCCCCGGATGGTTTTTTTACATTGCGAACCAATGTATAGTCCACCTCAACCTTCGGAGCTGAGCGGGCTTTGCTGTACCAGGCTGCGTACCCTGCCGCTTCCTCCAGAGTGCTGTCGGGGATCTGGCGCCCTCCTGCTTTTATGATCACATGGGAGCCGGGGAAATTCTTGACATGAAGCCAGATATCCTCATGTCTTGCGCTTTTCAGGGTTAATCTGTCATTCTGCTTGTTGTTTCGCCCTATAAAGATCTCAAATCCATCGGAAGATACCACTCTTACGGGGGAAGACTTAAGCTGGGTATCCTTACGCCCCTTTTTGGGGAAGGCCTTCAGGTAACCCTGCTCGTACAGCTCCAGACGGATATCCTGAAGCTGGTTGTTGTCTTCAGCGCTTTCGATGGAGAGCATGACACTTTCCAGCCATAACAATTCTTTTTTAAGGCTTTCAATCTGGCTCTTGGCATAGTTGAATGCGGTTCTGGCTTTTCCATAGCGCTTGAAATAGTGTTGGGCGTTATCCTGCGGGGTTTTATGGGGATCCAGCGGTATCTCCGCATATTCCTCGCCCTCGGCGTAATAATTTCGTATGCGGGCACTGTTCATACCCTTTTTAAGCGCATAAATGGAGGAAGTGATGAGTTCGCCGAAAAGGCGGAACTGCTCAAAGTTCTTATTCTCTTCATAGGCCTGAACATTAATAGACAAACGCCTCTCGCACTTTTCTATGAGCTTTCCAACGGTCTTGACCAGTTCAAGGGCCTTTTGCGAGTGGGCCTCTTTCAACTGTCGCGATTGATAATAGGAGTCGATGGCCTGACTGATGGTGTCATAATGCTTTCTTGAAGGATATTGAACCAGATCGGTGACATGGAAATCTATGGCCTTCCCGGATGAATCCTGGATTACAACGGGGGTTGGACCCTGATTAAGCAGAGTGTGCATCATATCATGCAATGCACCAACAAGTCGGGCAGCTTCATCGAAAGTCAGGTCAGCGGCGGATTTTCTTTCGTCCACTAACGCACGGCTGCACAATTCCCTGCACAATACCGGGCTGAAACCCTGGAGCTTATCCAGCAGATAGTTTTCAATCCTGCGGCCAGACTCCTTCAAACCACCCAGAATGGATCTGTAGCTGTCTTCACATGCAGGATCAAGCTTGTCCTGAGCTGGGGGGGACATGTAGGTTCTGGCAGGAAGCAGCTCCCTTACACGGTTCACCTGGCTGTCCACATGACGAATTACATCAATAATCCGGTTGTCCCTGTTCAGGAGTATGATATTGCTATGCTTTCCCATGATCTCGGCAACCAGCTTTTTTACGGATCTGTCGCCCAGCTCATCAGTAGCTTCGGCCTCCATTGTGATCACACGCTCAAAACCGGCAGCTTCAAAGCCCAGGACCTTTGCCCCTGACAGGTGCTTTCGAAGGACCATGCAAAAAACAGGTGGATTATCCGGCGTCTCATACTGCTTCTCAGTCAGATGGATACGAGGTGAGGAAGCATTACTGGATATGAGCAGCCTGTAATTCTCACCGCCGGCCCGAATCTGAAGGATGATGGTATCCCTGGAAATCTGATAGATCTTTCCGATCCTTCCTCCTGAGAGCCTGCTATTTAATTCTTCCGCCATAAAATGAGTCAATACTCCATCAAAGGGCATTTATTTGTAACCTCCATAAGCCAATAGCACTATTCTAGCAGACTTTATATTTCACTAATCTTAAATTTATTTTACAAAATAAATGCAAAATGATATAATGGGTCGGGAAATCCGAAAGCCTTAGTAATAGGAGGGATTTAAGTGATATTCAAACGAAGATCCGTTATGATAGGCGTTTTGATTATGTCGATATTATTGCTGATAAGCATTAACGTTACTACATTACTTAAGTAAATATTGCCCAGCTTAGGATTTTACCAGACCGTTCGGGACCAGGGGGTGTTATTTTGGGATATGGCTATAGAAGACCAAGACCTGCATCTGCAGCAGTAAGCAAACTTCCGGCTGCCCTTCTTTTTTTGGCAGTAGGCCTCTTCATCGCCGCCGACCTCTTGTTTGGTTTTGATTTCAACTGGGTTGACTATGCTGTTGTTATCATAATCGCATTATTTGGATTGAAGGGCTATATCCGCGGCCTCGTTAACACAGTTTTCAGCCTTGCAGGATACATACTTGGCATTATCTGTGCCTATGCGTTTTCTTCCAAACTGGCACTCCTGGCGATGCAGAAGACGGGTATCGGGAAAGCTATTGGTGAAAGAATAGACAGGATTCTTCCTGCTGTTTCCCAGTTGCCAGCCATAAACCTTGGTGGTTTGGGATCCTCTTCGGATCTTTTCGAAAAAAGTCCTCAGCTCAATGAAGCCATGTCCGAAAGCCCATTTCTCAAGCAACTCATGATGATAACCAATTCGGCGGCAGATACAGGAACATCCTATCAGGAAACAGTTGTTACCATGAATGATATGCTTACCTTCACTATCATGAAGGTATTGGCCATCATTGTTATTTTTATTGTTGTCAAGCTGCTGGTTGTTTTGATTGGAAAGATCCTGACCTCCGTTCTTAATTACAGCACCATCATGAGCACAGCAAACAGAACCGGAGGCATGGCACTGGGACTTGGTGTAGGTATTATTGTGACCTACCTGATCTTTGCCCTTGTAATTCCTTTTATCGGGTCACTTAATATTATCAGCATACCCGAACCCTTCTCAGACTCTATTGTTATGGGATGGTTCAGCAATCTGATTATAGCCCTCAGTGGTTCCGGGTGACTTAAGTGAATAGCATAAGGGAAAAGACATTTGAAATGATAAAATACAATACTCAATTTGAACGCATAAGGATGTAAGCATAATATGACACGACAGATTAAAGCCGACCTTTCCATACTCAGTATTACTGTAGTTTGGGGGTCGTCGTTCATTCTGATGAAAAATATCACTGAGAACATACCTTATTACGCTTATCTGTTTCTCAGATTTTCCATAGCCGGGATCATCCTGGCTATGATTTTTGCCAGACAAATGGGAAAAATTAACCGCAAAGCTTTGATTCAGGGAACTATTATCGGTTTTACCCTTTTTGCGGGAATGTCTTTGCAATACGTCGGCCTGAACTACACCAGTGCGTCTCATTCGGCTTTTATCACCGGGCTGAATGTTGTTATGGTGCCTGTGATTTCAGCATTCTACCTTAAGAAAAAACCCCCGGTAAGGGCTGCGATAGGGGTTTTGTCGGCAACAACAGGATTATTTCTTCTGAGCGGAGGATTTTCGGGAGACTGGAATATTGGTGATACCCTTACTCTATTATGCGCTGTATGCTTTGCGCTCCAGATAATCTTTATTGACAAGTTCACACAAGAATCCGATGCCAGGCATCTGGCTGTCGTACAGATTTTTTCAGCCGCTGTCATGTACGGTATTCTTTGGGCAGGTTATGGGCTTTTGACCGAACCTGTGTCCATTGTCATCAACAGCCGGGTTATCTTAACCGCCCTGTATACCGGCGCACTCGGTACTGCTTTTGCGTATAGCGTTCAGACCATCGCCCAGCAGTATACCACTCCAACCCGCACGGCGCTTCTTCTCACTTTCGAACCTGTGTTTGGGGCGCTCTTCGCCTTGACCATACCCGGTCCTGGAGGAATCACTGAAAAGCTTACCCTGAGCACGGCTATGGGATGTCTTCTGATTTTTGTTGGAATGATGGTAACTGAGGTCAGGTTCAGGGATCTCAGGAAATCCACCACTGAAAATCCGCATCATAATGTAACAGAACGGTAATCCTGACGGCTTTACATAGCGCATTTATATGCCGATATTTTTAAAGAGTGCAGTATTGAAATGGAGGCATATAAATTGCGTTATATAAAAACTACAGCCGTCATCATCATGTTGTTTTGCCTCATACTAAGCTATCAGGTAGTTCCTGTTTCAGCGGCAGGGGAGGCTGCCAGCACAAGCATCTTGGAAGGGGTAGGCTTTATCAGCGGTGTGGTAAAGGAGATCAACCCATCCCTCGGCTATATCACCCTTTACCATGGGGACGGTTCAGGCGTATCCCCTGATGCTCAGGACAGCCTGTCAAGGCTCAGAACCTTCAGCTTTGCTTACAGCATTCCCGTTATGAGAGACGGATACCAGGCCGCGCTTGAGGATATACGGCCTGGCGATTTTGCTTTCATCATGCTGGACCAGGACGGATATATAGCCAGGCTGAGTACCCGAAGCTATTATGAGCCTGTGTACGGTACTGTGTATATGATGAGTCCGGCAAACCTGGTGCTTAAGCTGGATGATGGCACCTACCGGAGCATTGCCGTTCCGGCGGATGTACCGGTCTACCGCAATGATCGTCCCATATCCCGCAGCGAGGTCCGGGAAGGCGATCGGGTCAGGATACTGGTACAGATCGATGGCACCAGCATCCATGTAGCCGGGATCGATCTTATAAAGGATCCAAAACCTGTTTCGGCCATCTTCCGGGGAAACATTGAATACTATGATGATATAAATAATAGACTGGCTCTGTCGGGCATAGAAGAGTTTGTGAATGGTCGGTGGGAGTACCTCCCGGTAATGGGCATCAAAACCTTTGCCTATAACCGCGACTATAAGGACAGACCATCGGGCCGTATCTCCGGCATGGCCTACATTGCGGTTCAGCAGGATCTTCTTGGGGAAGACAGCATTGTTATGGCGTCCTTCAGGTCTCAGCCCCAATATGAAATGGTTTTCACAGATAATATTCTCGCCCTCTCCAGCACTCTCAAAAGGCTTGAGCTTGAAAATTCATCCCATATGATCGGATTTGATTCAGGCACCATAGCAGTCAAGGACGGCAGACTGGTGGATGTCAGTTCACTGGATACAATGGATCCTGTGCAGCTTTCAGCCGATAAGCCCGTGGGTTCCAATATGCTTGTGGGCCAGGTTGTGGTGAGCAATACCCGTGCAGGTAAGGGAAGCCTCACCATTTACAGGGGAAGGATAAAGCTTGTGGATCCCTTGAAATCCTTTACTGTTGAGTCCTTTGCGGAGCTTTCAGGTACAGGATGGTCCTTCAGCAATACCCCGAAAACCTTTAATATCAATCCTTCGGTCACCAGGCTTCTGGAAAATGACGGGACAGGAAACATGATGAACTTTGATGACAGTTATATCAACCAAAGCGTTTATATAGTGGAAGAGGGAGGAAAAACCCTGTTGGTCAGCACTTCACCCTACGCCGATGTTCACAGTAGGGGCAGGGTGCTGAGCCTGACCGATTCCGGGTTAAGCCTCAGGGAAGTCATGGAGTACGATAACGAAAGCCATATCTGGGAAAACGCACCCAACAGAGATGTCGCTGTCCCGGCAGGAGCCATTGTCATAAAAGACGGGAGCATAACCCATTTATCGTCCATCCGTCCTGGGGACAATGTGCACATGGTAAGCAACAGCGCAAGCCATGATGGCATCATAATAATCGTGGAATAATGAATGGAGGTATCGGCATGAAAGCAGGATTGATGAGATGGATAGGCTTTATTGTAGTGGCAGCAGTCATTATCCTGATGCCCATGGAAGCTCTGGCTGTTGAGGGGACCCTTGGTTATGAAGGCGGCATATCGGCCGTAAATATCAGCGAAGATAATGAGTATTACTATACTGAAATGTGCTTCCTTACCGGAAAGCCCATATTTCTTTCGGGCACCCTGACCATTGACAAGCGTGTAAGGAATGATATTGAGACAGCTACCTATACCTACAGGCTGGAAAACGCCGAGGAAGCGGCAACCCTGACCCGGGTGATCATATATGAGACGGTCTCCGACACAAAGGTAAACGGGCAGATCACCGAATCCACACGTCTTACACGGCTGCCCACCGAACGGATCACCATTGGAGGAGACATATATACCCTGAGTGATTATAATTTTTCCAGATCCCTTCTGACCGACCCAAAACCTGCCCTTAACTATTATGCAGGAGAATTCGCAGGCAGGAAAACCTATGTGGTCAACGGAAACAGGGATAATACAATTTCAGTGGGGATATCGGGGAAACTCTATGCCTATGATCAATACTGGAGTTCCACCCAGACCCAGAAGATACAGTACACTCTGGAAGCACGCATGATGGGAGAGAGCGATCCCTATCAGTGGGGCGGTTCTGCTGAAGTGACCGTATCCACCACTACCCGCCAGCAGATTAAGTTTTCGGAAAATGAACCCTGGCAGATCAGCTTTGACGGCGGCTATGTGAGGAGAACCTGGGAGGAGGCTATTTTGGATTACCATGCAAGGCTGCCCGAAATGGACAGTGAAAACAGGCCCACTCCTGTACTCAAGGACTACAAAAGCAGGACAGGCATCTCCACACCGCCGGTTCTGGAAAGACTGATGGTGCCAAATATCAAGCAGCTTAACGGACACTGGGCGCAAGAGCCTGTCAGCATCCTTTTTGGCCTTGGGGTTATTCCGGGAACGGGAGATGATTACAATATCAACAAATACATCACCCGCCGTGAATTTGTCATCATGCTCATGCAAGCCGTGAGGGATATACCTGCGGATCCAAATGTAAGAACCTCCTCGCTGGTCACAAGGAACAGGAACAAGACAGTTGAGGTATCGCCGTTCATCGATGTTTCGGTGGATGATCCCGACTATTCTTTGATTAAAAGGGCTTACGAGAACAGGATCACTGCGGGAACCGGGAAATACTATTTCGAACCGGAGTCCTATATCACTTATGCAGAGGCCATAAAAATGATTGTGAGCGCTCTTGGCCTGGAAAACCTGGCTCCCTGGCCAAATACCAACACCCCCTATGTGGATAACGACAGCATACCAGCCTATGCCAGGAACGCAGCATCTGTAGCCTATAGCCTGGGTATCTTCCAGGGTGACGAGAGAGGCTTTTTCAACCCTACCGGCAGGATTACCAATGAGCAGGCCGCGAAGCTCTTTTACAACCTGATTCAATATATGGGCGATGAGCTGGTAAAGGATTACTCAGACAGAATTCTTTCATTCTGAAACAGATTCTTTTTACCCGGCCAATATGCTAAAATAGTTTTGTGGATCCCTGGGGTTCCTGTCTGGAATAGCGGACCGGCAGGGTTCCTCGCTTATAGGAGAGAATTGTGCCCGGAGGTTTAAAAAGCTATGAAGAAAGCTGCAGCCTTATTGGTTCTGTGTGTCATGCTCCTTACATCCTTCACCACATCCATGGGCATGGACTATGGGGACTACCTCAATAGTGCTGTTGAGTTCATGCAGGATATGTATTATCTGGACATGGATGATGAAGAGGCACTTAAGACGGCGCTAAAGGGAATGTTCAGCGGTTTGGACCCATACAGTGGTTTTTATGATAAGAAGGAGACACAGCAGCTTAATGAAAGCCTCCAGGGGAATTTCATCGGGATAGGCGCTTCTCTCGAAAAATGCCCGGAAGGGGTCAGGATTGTAAAGGTTTATGAGGACTCACCAGCCGAAAGGGCCGGGCTTTGCGACGGGGATATCATTCTGGCCGTGGACGGTGTATCCACCTTTGGCAAGGAGCCCGATATTGTAGCCTCCGAGATAAGAGGGGAGGAGGGCACCAAGGTGACACTGACCATCCAGCGCCAGTCAGCCAGGATGGATGTCACAATTCAAAGAGGGCTTGTTGTGATCAGCCCGGTGGTATGGAGGATAGAAAAAGATGTGGCTTACATCTATATCGAGTCCTTCAACGGCAATACGGCCGATAAGTTCAACAAGGCTATGGATGAGATAGAGCGAATGGGGATAACCAAGATCTTGCTGGATTTAAGGGACAATTCCGGCGGATTTGTGGATGAGGCTGTGGCCGTTGCCCGTAGGCTGATCCCTGAAGGTTTGATCACAAGCCTTGACTTCAAGTCTGAAAGACTCTCCGACAAGGACTACTATTCGGAGCTTAAGGAGTCGCCCTGGCTGATAGCTGTCCTGGTGAACGAGAAAACGGCAAGCGCCGCTGAGATATTGGCTGGTGCCATACAGGATGCGGGAAAGGGTGTTCTGATAGGACAGAAAACCTATGGAAAGGGCGTTGTCCAGAACATGTTTTACGTTCTTACCCCGGAGGCCTATGCCAAATACAGCCGGCAGTATGGCGCAAGATATATATCAGAGATTGAATGGCTGGTCTATCGCGGCATATTCCTGTCACCCGATGAAATTCTGGGTACTATTAAGATAACCACCGGCCACTATCTAACACGTAATGGCAGGGAAATCCACGGTGTAGGGCTTATGCCAAATGTTGAGGCCGCGAACAGAACCCTTCCCAACGGGATCGATCTGATGCTGGTGAGTGGTCTGACCAATGACGGGACGCTGACCCTGAATGACTATGGAGACAGTGTTTATCAGGCCGAAAGGATTCTGCGGGCTGCCGGCTATTTTGAGGGTATTCCTGACAAGAGGCTGGATGAAGAGACCCGGGAAGCCATTAAAAAGTTCCAATCAGCCAATAATATACCCGTCAGCGGGAATATAGATGCCATTACAAGGGATGGACTCAATGGTCTCCTTGACACGTTAAGGACTCAAAACGATCCTCAATATGTCAAGGGAATGGAAATACTCAAGTTGTTTTAGAGTCCAGGCTAAAGATAGAAACAGGTATGGACAGCCATGCCCGAAAAACAAAGGAGAACGCATAGCCCATGCAGGAAACAAAGGAAGCGGCACAGTACAGGTTCCACTTGCGCAGATTTCTTATGTTCATTGTCCTGGTGCTGGCAGTGATAGTTGTCGCATTGTACTCTTTTTTCCAAATCAACCCCCTGGATATTTTTAAAACAGGCTTTGGCGGCACCTACAAACAAGTGCTAGATGTTGTAGAAGAGTCCAATCAAAAAATTATGGAGATTCCATCCGACGGCGCTTCTGCCCAGACAAGCCATGCTACCTTGTCGGATCATATAATTGTAGGATCCATTAGCTCAGTTAAATGCTTCGACAGGACGGGAAACCAACTCTGGCATGTGCCTGTCAGCCTTAAAAAACCCCTTATCCAGACCCATAACAATAATGTTCTGGTTGCCGATATGGGGGGAAGGTATCTGGGTGTTATCAGGGATGGAACTATTCTATGGGATAAAACCCTGGATGTGGACATTGTAAATGCCGGTATATATGAGAACTGGATACTTGTTATCACCAAGAGCGATCAGGCGGGGTATAAAAGGATCATACATGCCTTTTCCCACGAAGGGGAGAAGATCGTGCTAAGGAACATATCCGATTATTATCCCTTTGCAGTTTACCATTACCCCAGCTTTGACCATACGGCCTTTATTGTTTGCGGTATTGATGCCCAAAGCCTTGAAACCATTTCCCTGTTCGAATTTCTTGATCTTTCCATGAATCAAAGAGGGAGCATCCGTGACAGCCAGGGCAGGGAAGATTTGTTTGCGGGAGCCCTGCCATTCTCCAGTGAGAGGCTGCTTCTTTATGGTGAGAAGGATCTGATGTGTGTGGGTAAGGATCTTGGTATGATCTGGCGTTTGGATCTGGAAGGTGATCTTCTTACCTCATGCGGGATAACTCCCGATGATATTACCATAGCTGCCGTATTGGACGGCGAGATTCTCAGCAGGGAAAAACGAAAGCAAACCTCACTTAAGGCCATCGATGGCAAGGGATCGGCCCATGAGTGGCTTGTGGTGGATGCCGAGGTGACCCAGATAAAAACCAAAGGGCGTACCATTGCCTGTGCGGCCGGTTCAGAGGTATATTTCCTCAATGGGAACGGTGAGGTTGTAGATGTATATACCTCCCTTTCCAAGGTGGAAAGCATCTATCTTGCCAGTGAAGACCTGGCTTACGTGTTTAGCGGTGGAAAGCTGGTATCGGTTCAGATAAATGTTCCAAAGAAATTCCTGGGGATATTCTAAAAGGCCGCCTCTATGTCATCTCTTCTCCCAAAACTGCCTTGTCCCTGCTTCAAGATCCATTCCTGAGGACGTCCGGGGAACTGGATGCCATTCATCGGGCAGGAGCTGCAAATAGTCGGTTTGTCCGAAGCGCGAATCTATCAGAAGAAGCGCTCCCCTGTCGGTTTCCGACCGTATCAGCCGTCCCGAGGCCTGGAGTACACGATTGATGCCGGGATAGGTGTAGGCATAGGAAAAACCGTTCCCCATTTTATCCTGATAATAGCTGCGCATGATCTCCTGTTCCGGACATACCTGGGGCAGTCCCACCCCGACAATTACCACACCGGTGAGGCGATCCCCGGAAAGGTCGATACCCTCCCCGAAGATCCCTCCCATAACACAAAAACCGATCCGGGTGATATCCCCAAAATTTTCGAACTCACCCAGAAAGGAATTTCTCGAAGATTCATCCATGTCCTTCTCCTGGCATAGTATCTTAAAATCACCCTCCAGGTTCGTAAAGACTTCCAGAACATCGGTCATATACTTGTAAGACGGGAAAAAGACCATATAATTGCCGATATGGTTTTTTACCCACTGATAAATGGCATGAGCGGTTCGTTCCATATACTTCTGCCTGTAACGGAAACGGGTTTCCACACAGTCCTCAATAACCACAAGCAGATTCTCCCGGGGGAAGGGAGAGGGTAGTTTAAGGGTTGCATCCTCTTTGCGGCCTCCCAGAATATCACGAAAATAGGACAGGGGCGAGAGGGTGGCCGAGAAAAGAATGGATGATCGGGCTGTATCCATGACCTTACCCAGCATGATACCCGGATCCAGGCACAGCAGAGTCAGTTTTAGCCGGCTCCCATCCCCGGTTATCAGCGTGCGGTATTCAGGAGAATATAGCTCCGAAATGTTCTTAAAATGCAAAAGATCGAAGAAAAGAGTGATCAAACCATCGGTATAATCCTCCTCTTCGTCCCCGCGGGTAAGCATCCAATGCTCGGTTTCGTCAATGAAACAGGTCACCGGGTCGGTGAGGGATTCGGGAAAATCAGACGAGACATAATAGCTGGTTCCCCCGGCCTCAATCCTGTCTGCTGCCGTTTTCTTTTCAATAGACGCCAGAACCCTGCTTATACTGCGCAGTGCCTTATACACTGCCGGGAGATCCTGCTTTATAAGCCTTGACATCTCGAGAATCTCCTTTTTGCTTATGGAGGCTGAGTACATCTCCCGGGCCCTGTCAAAGAGGTTATGGGCTTCATCCACAAGGATCAGGCAGTCTTCACGGGTTTTTTGCTGGAAGAACCGTCTCAGACTAACCCTGGGATCGAAGACATAATTATAGTCGCAGATGATCAAGTCGCATTGAAGTGCAAGATCCAGACTGAGTTCAAAGGGGCAGAGATTGTGTTTCATGGCGGTTTCGGTTATGTTTTCCATGTTATAGGCGTCAGTCTTTTTTATCAATTCCTTAACGGCCTTCTTGGAACGATGGGCATAGCCCTGAATATATAAGCATTTGTCAGGATTGCAGTCACGTATGAGGTGGGGACAGATCTTGTCCTTGGCGGTCAGGGTCAAAACCCTGAGTCGAAGGCCTTGAAGGGTCAAAAGTCTGTAAGCATTTTCAGCAACGGCTCGGGTGGTGTTTTTTGCGGTAAGGTAAAAGATTCGTTCAATAGTGCCCTCAGCAAGAGTCTTGATGGCAGGATACAAAACCCCCATGGTCTTGCCTGTTCCCGTAGGTGCCTGGGCAAAAAGCCGTTTACCATCCTGTATGCACCTGAAGGTGTTGTAGGCCAGAAGCCTCTGTCCTTCTCTATAGGCTGGGAAGGGGAATTCCAGGGCTTTTATGGACAGATCCCGCATCTCACGCCATTTGGCCTGAGACAACGCCCATGCCGCAAAGGGATGGATCAGGCCACTTATGAATTTCTCCAGCCTGTCAATAGTAAAAGTCCTGTCAAAACTCTTTTCCTTCCCGCTGGGGCGGTGGAAGTAGGTAAGGCGTACAGTGATACTGCTCAGGTTTTTGTTGGAGGCATGGATGAAGGCATAACATTTTCCCTGAGCCCAGTGGGCTTCACTGAAATCCTCATGGATCTCCGACAGCTGGGTGGAAGTGGTTTTGATCTCATGAATGATGGTTTCATCTTCCAGTTCCCAGATGCCATCAGCCCGTCCGCTGATTTCTACCATGTACTTCTGAGAGTGATATAGATAGGTGAGGTAAACTTCCGATTGATATGTGCCTTCTGCCTTGTGCCTGTTTTGGATTTCAGTATGAGCATGGGAGCCCTCATGAAGCTGGGAATAGGTGGTGAAGGACCAGGTGGTGTCCTCCGGGATCGAAAAGGATACCAGGTTTCGGACTGAGACCTTGAAGACTGTAGATGGCTTTTCCTG
>LFSK01000165.1 GCA_001512555.1 Clostridiaceae bacterium DTU059
CCCGGGATTCCTTGTTCAGAAGCGCCGCCACCTCATTTACAAAGGTGGAACGGGCAACCGGTGTCCCATGGTTTTGTTCCGGGGATATCAAATACAGATAATGCCTTGCTCTGGTCATTCCCACATAGAAAAGCCGCCTCTCCTCTTCCATCAGCTCTTCGCTGCCGTTATCCAACTGTTTAAGTGCCTTTGAACCGGGAATCTCGTCCTGCACAAGATCCACCATAAAAACCGTATCAAATTCAAGACCCTTTCCCGCATGAAGAGTGGTTAATGTGACATAGTTCTCCCCACAGGGCATGGAAGGTGATTCAAGGATCATCTCCAGCCTCTCCATATGCTCCAGAAAAAGAGGTATGCTCCCAATCCCGTCCGCTAATGTTTTCAGGATACCAAACATAGAATAAACCTGGTCAAAGGATTGCCCTGTTTTGTCGCAATGGGTTCTGATCCCTGAAAAGTACATGAATTCATCCTCTATATAATTAAGGGCCTTTCCGGGCGACATTTTCGAAAACCTTTTCCACTCGTGCTTCAGTTCCACCATCTTGCTGCGCTGAAACGTGTTCAGCCCGGGGCTTGCGATAATGGCGTCCATAACCGTGGAGTTTTCATCCCTTACCGCTTCCTGAACCATCGCCTTTGAAATATAGCGGTTCATCCTGTAGCAGATCCTCATAAAGGACTCCCTGTCATAAGGATCCAGTGCAAAACGGAAAAAAGCTAAGATGTCCTGTATCATCCAATGCTGATGAAAATGAACCTTATTCTGCCTCACCCTGTAGGGGATACCCATGCGTTCAAAACAATCCACCAGGCATACCGAAGACAGGTTGTTCCGGTAAAGCACCGCAATGCTCATATTTTCATGACGCTTCCATAATTCTCGTATACGGCCGGCTATGTATCTTAACTGCTCACCGCCATCAGGAGCATTGATTATACAGGGCGGAACAAGATAATCGTTTTTGGTGCTGTGGTTCTTGTCAAAACGTTTTTTATTGCTCTTTATAAAACAGCTGCTGATCTCCACTATATTCCGTGATGATCGGTAATTATTCTCCAGTGCGAAAAGCTTCAGCCCGGGATACTGCTCCTTCATGCCCAGAATCTGTCCGGGCTCAGCACCACGAAAGCCATAGATACTCTGATCATCATCGGCTACAACAAACACGTTTGGCCCATCACCCGGCATGATAAGTTTCAGGATTTCCCACTGAAGCCTGGACAGATCCTGGGCTTCATCCACCTGATAGAAATCATACCTTTTGCGATACTGGGAAAGGATGTCCGGGCACCTGTTCAGGATGGTCCAGGCATGAACCAGCATGTCATCAAAATCGATCATGGCCCTATCTCTTTTATACTCCTCATAAGCCCTGAACAGCTCTGTAAACCGCCGGGTCTGGAGTCCCAGGCTCCCGAACTCCTTTTCGGGCAGCATCCGGTTTTTAACCAGACCAATCTCATTGATCAGAGTCTCCAGTTCATCATCTCCAGCCTGCCTCTGGTTTATATCACGCCAAATATTTTTTAAAATGGCCGTCTTGCTCTCATGGGGATCCCCAGATCCCTCAATCAGTCTGAATCGATTTCCCTGGCGTTTTTCATAATCATGAAGAATGCCATAGCAAAAACTGTGACAGGTGGAGAATCGGGCTTGTCCGCCCTGCTTCCCAAAAAGACTGCTGAAACGGGTCTGCATTTCAACCTGGGCTGCCTTGTTGAAGGTCATGGTGAGAATACGTTCAGGCTTTACCCCTTCCGAGAGGATCAGCATTAAGGTCCTTATAGTGATAACTGTTGTTTTCCCTGATCCGGGACCGGCCAGCACAAGGGCAGGACCGCTAATATGACCAGCAGCCTGACGCTGCTGAGAATTCAGGCTAATACCATATTCATCTTTAAGCAATGTAAAGAAATTCACCGGCTCCATCCTTTGTTAACCAACGTAATTCCGAATCTTTAAGCGTTTTAAGCACGGCGGTTTATCAGCTTTAATCATACCACCATTTCCGGCCATCTACAAACCAATGTGCAGCAGGTAAATCAGGATAATTATCAATCCATGCCCATATATTGATTTAGTGAACAAAACCTCCGGAGTATTAACCGTTCATGCCATATAGAATCATCCTTGCCATCATAATCCTCACTCTCATTGTTCTGCCCATAACGGGAAGTTCGGGTATTCCCGGGAATACCGTTCCCGCAACAATGGAAACAACAGAAACAGCCTTTCATATACATGAGGAGGCAAACACGACACTGACCGAAGAATCAGCAGCCCCTGCACCAGAGGAACAGCCCGATACAACTGTCTCCGGAGTGTCAGCGCCATCACCGGAAGAATCACCGTCAGCACAGGATAAGAATGATCCGGCCGCATCCACTGATGGCAGTGAAGCATCTGTGGAAGAAATCCCGGCTGAGGAACAGATAGTCATTGCCGACAGTTTCCCCTCACCGGATATGTGCATCTGGGAATACACTGTGTTTAATAACGAGGTGCTGGCAATCATAGACCAGGCTCAGCGGTCTTCGGGCATCAAAACGGTATATGGTGTATTTGTCATGGACCTTGTAAACAACTATTCATGCGGTGTTAATGAAAACCTCACCCGGATCGATCCCTATGATAACATGGAGGAAGGATACTTCAACAGCGCCTCTGTCATCAAGCTATTTCAGGGATACATCCTCTGCGATATGATGCGCCGGGGTGAGCTGAACATGGATGAAGTATATTATGATACTGTTACAGGCAGAAGGTTCAGGCTGCTGAAAATGATCGGGGACATGATTAGCTACAGCGACAACAACTATTCCAATGCCGCCCTGAGGCTCATAGGAAACCAGAAATCCAATGAGGTATTGGACCGCCTTGGAATACATAAGAGCAGGATATATGGAGAGATGTCGGGAGCGATAGGCTACAGCAGGGAAAACAACCTGAAAAAGTATGGTACTGTCAAGCGCTGTGCCCGGATTACACCCCGCGATACCGGGCTGATACTCTACAATATCTATGTCAACCGGGAGAAGGACATTTATATGGAGACCTTGAACAAGGCTCTCAAAGGCAATATCTACAACACACGCATACCTGCAGGAGTTTCAAGAGTAAACCCGGATTATGAAGTCGCTCACAAAACCGGTACCAATTCACATCTGGGAATCTATAACGATGCGGGCATCATCTATTGCAAGCGCCCCTTCATTCTGGTAGCCTTCACCCAATCCACCTCATCCAAGGCAGGCCAGAGCTTTATCCGAAGCCTGGCTGAGCAGCTGACCCGCTATTTCGACTCCAAGGCATGAGGGCTTATCCAAGGGGATGGACCTCAACCCATATCTTAAGGTTCTCTGCCAGGATGAGTTTCTTGACAAAGAGCTGATATTGGCCGTTATCCAGGCGAAAGATACGCTTGTCTGCCACCTCGGCTATCATTTCAGCGTCAAGGGTTTTGACCTCCTTACCGAGCAGCGCATTATATTTTTTCTTCAGCTCGGTTTCAAATAGAAGGATGTCAACCCCTTCATAATCGCACAGGAACACAACATCAATTGATTTGACAATGTATTTGCCTTTGTTTACCGATTTCTCCAGTTGCTCCAGCTGTGCGTTCTTCTCGGCGATGACACTTTCCAGATAGGCATTCATCCTATGAAAGTTTTCCAGGCGGTAACTGACAATGGTAGTCATAACCGCCAGCCCTATCAGAACCCCGGTTATGACGCCGGTATAAAAGCCAAAGATTATCGCCGGCTTTTTTGTCCTTATTCCCCCCATAAAGCACCGAACCTTTGGATGAGCCTGATATAGCCATAGGCCGCATTGGCGCCCAGCAGCGCTGTTACCACATGAATGCCCTGCTTTATAATTGACAGGAACTCGCCCTGAAAGATACCCTTTTCAATCACCTTGAAGGAGGAAAAGGTATCACCAAGTGCTATGGCCATGGCCCATATTTTTATGGAGCCGGCAATGTCCATCATGGCTTCAAGCGGGGGCTGATTAGTCAGAATAGCGCTGATTCCGGCAAAAACACTGGCTCCAATTACGACACCGAAGGCAACAAAGAAATTATGTATGACACTGGTAAAGAAGGATGGCAATGTCGCACCCCCCTGGCATGTCTGTCTTTTATACAGTATGACGGTTTCCCAGATATTATACAGATCCTTCGTCTCAGTATTCAGCGCAAAAAAAGGCCCTCATACAGACAAGAGGGCAAAAACAAAACTCCCAGTAGGGACCAATTCATTAATACCACATGTTGGAGGAATGAAACAATTATTTTCAGAATAATACTCAATCAATTGATTATGCAGAAAGTTCTGATTGACATATATACAGAATAGTTTTTATTATTGTATTAGCAGTTTTATTGCAAGAACCTCTTGCAGGCAAAGGAGCGTCGTCATGAATATAATTATCAGAGATACATATGAAGAGATGAGCAAGTATGCAGCCGAAGTGATCGCTTCCATGATCAGGGAAAAGCCCGATTGCGTTTTGGGTTTGGCCACCGGCAGCACACCGGTGGGAGCATACCGGGAACTCGCAAGAATGCACAAGGAAGAAGGCCTGGACTTTTCCCGGGTCAGAACCTTTAATCTTGACGAATATCTAGGCGTCGGATTGGATATGACCATGCCCTATGAAATGGATCAAAGCTACGCCCGGTTTATGTATGAGGAGTTTTTCAAGCATGTAAACATAAAAAAGGAAAACATCTTTCTTCCTGACGGGTTGGCTGAAGATCCGGATGAATTCTGCAGAGCATACGAAGAGCAGATAAAAAGGGTTGGCGGTATAGATCTGCAGTTGCTGGGAATAGGCTGCGACGGTCACTGGGCCTTCAACGAGCCCGGATCTTCTTTGACCTCCAGAACACGGGTTGAGGCCCTGACAAAGCAAACCCTTGACGACAACTATGAGAGCTTTTATAGAAAGGCCGGCATTTCCAGAGACCAAATGCCCCACTATGCCATTACCATGGGGGTTGGAACCATCCTGGAAGCCAGAAACATTCTGATGATGGCCAATGGTAAGAAAAAAGCAACCGTGATTGCAAAGGCTCTGGAAGGGCCTGTAACCTCACAGATCACGGCATCCGCAATCCAGCTGTTTGGCGGTGGGATCACCGTGGTGCTTGACAGGGAAGCCGCCTCGGAACTTAAGAATACAGAACACTATATGCACAGAGAGAACCTGAAAAACGCTTTCCAACCTAGCGAATAAAGGGGGCTTATAAATAGGGAACCGGTATTTATCCGGTTCCCCTTTTACTTGTCAGCATAGATTACGTCCTGATGTTTAAGTGTTACTACACCCTCCTATAAAGCTTATCCCAGCCGCTCCTCAATAATCCTTACCAGTTCCTCGGCCTTTTCAGTTATGTAATCCTGATCCTTTCCTTCAATCATGACCCTTACCAGCGGCTCGGTTCCCGATGGGCGGATAAGTACCCTGCCCTCGCCATGGAAGGCCTGTTCCAACCGGCTGCAATGCTCTTCTATGATGGGATCTTCCCTGTAGCTGTATTTCTTGCTGTTGCAGACCCTGGCATTCCTGAGAACCTGGGGGTAATCCTTCATAACCGAATTCAGCTCGGATAAGCTTTTACCCGAGTCCTTGAGAACCGAGAGCAGCATGAGAGCAGTAATAAGTCCGTCCCCGGTAGTGTTATGCTCTGTCATGATCACATGCCCCGATTGCTCACCGCCGAGGATAAAGCCTCCCTCCAGCATCTTCTCCAGAACATAGCGGTCACCCACAGGAGCCTTGATAATATTAAGCCCATTATTCCTTGCCATCTCGTCAAAACCCATATTGCTCATGACCGTGGCCACAATGGTATTGTGGGCTAAAAGCCCCTTATTCTTAAGATCCAGCCCGATGATTGCCATGATATGATCGCCGTCCACCAGCCGTCCCTTCTCATCAACGGCCAGAACCCTGTCCGCATCACCATCAAAGGCCAGGCCAACATGGCATCGGTTTTCCACGGTGAACTTCTTGATCATGTCCAGGTGTGTTGAACCACAATCCCTGTTTATGTTCATACCATCAGGCTGATTATTGATGACCAGCACCTCGGCGCCCAGCCTGCGTATCGCTTTGGGAGACGTAATGCTGGAAGCTCCGTTGGCACAGTCCAAAGCAACTCTCAGTCCTGATAAATCGGTTTTAATGGTTTGTATGGCATGATCCACGTAGTCTTCAGCAGCCGACTCTATTGTATGTACCGTACCAACCTGGTCACCAACGGGGCTGGGAATCTCCTCAGCATCATCCAGAATGATGCGTTCCATCCTTTCCTCGATCTCATCCAGCAGTTTATAGCCCTCTGAGTTGAAGAACTTGATACCGTTGAACTCGGCAGGGTTGTGGGATGCCGAAATGACAACCCCTGCATCACAGCCGTATTTTCGCACAAGGCAAGCCACCGCGGGGGTGGGGACGACACCAGCAAGAATTGCCTGGGCACCGGCGGAGCAGATACCAGCCACCAATGCGCTTTCCAGCATATCGCCTGAGCGCCGGGTGTCCTTGCCCACAAGGATTCTGGGTCTTTTAGCGTTTTCGCCCGATAATACAAACGCACCCGCCCTGCCAAGTTTGAAGGCCAAATCGCAGGTTAGTTCTGTATTGGCGATACCCCTTACTCCATCGGTTCCAAATAGTCTTCCCATATCTTTACCTCCACAAATTTAGTAAAACATATGTATTATCTATTTTATAGATTCCGGCATGTAAGCCGGATAATATATAATCGTCACGGGTCATAGTTATGAGCAGAATTGCTGTTTTTTACCTGAATGCTTTTTTAAGGGTGACCTTACGGTCACCCCCAATTAATCATACTTATTTATTTGTCACCGGAGTCACAGGAAGCGGTTTTTGATCTGCATCACTGAAAAGCTTCCGGCTGATGTCGTCCATAACCGCCTCCGCAACGTTCTTACAGTTGTCTGTAATACGCTCAATATAGTGGATCAGTTCAAGAAAGTTGATGGCTGCCATTGGTTTGCACTCGCCCCTGTTAAGGCGTTCGATATGCCTTTCTCTAAGAAGTTTTTCCCGTTCGTCAAACTGCTCTTCCAGCCTGAGCACATTTGTTGCAGCCTCCATATTTCCCTCTTCGAAGGCCCTCCTCATTTCTATCGTGATCTTTTCAATATGCCCGAAGGCATCATTGATCTCGCTGATCGCCGATTCTGAGAACCTGGTCTTGGAGTTGATCATATTCATGGCTATTTCACTGATATCCTTGCAGTGATCACCCACCTTCTCAATATCATGGGCGATGCGCATCAACCCTGTCAGACGTATTGACTGGCGTGGTGTAAGGCTTCGGGACAGGATTTTGGAAAGAAAGTCCACCACCTCACGCTTCATCATATCGATGATGTCCTCCAGTTTAAGGGTTTCCTCCACAGCCGATGCATCCAGATTGCTAATGGACTCTTTGGCTTTAGCCACCATGGTCTGGATGAATTTGCTCATCTGCTTGAGTTCATTAACCGCCAGGTTCATGGCAATGGATGGTGTGCTGAAAACCTTGGGATCGATATTGGAAAGAGAGGTTTCGGCCAAAAGCTCGTCTCCCTTATATATTCTGGTAACAATCTTCTCCAATAAAGGTATAAGCGGGAGCATTATTGCTGTATTCACCACATTAAAAAAGGTATGGAAGTTGGCGATGGCTACGTCCATGCTTCCGGCAGGAATTGGATCCCCCATGAACTTCGTGATAACCCAGGCTGCCTGTGGAACAAAGAAAAGGAATATAACCGAACCGACAGTATTGGTAATGACATGGACAAATGCAGCCCGTTTGCCATTCAGACTCGCTCCAACAGAGGCCAGCAATGCTGTTACGGTTGTACCTATGTTGCTACCCAGAACCAGTGGTATTGCTGCAGTCAAGCCTATAAGAGGCAGTCCTTCGGGCGTTGTTGTGATCGCCAGTTTCTGTATGACCGCTATAACTGCACTGCTGCTTTGAACAATACCAGTAACAAGTGCCCCAACTGTTACACCCAGGATCCTGTTATCACTGACACTTGCCATTAGATTCTGTATTTCTACACTTCCTGCTAAAGGTTTCATGGCAGCGCTCATAATGTTCAAACCTGCAAAGAGCACACCGAATCCGAAGAGTACCTGTCCGAGATATTTAATTCTTGGAGTTTTAAAGAAAAAGTAGATTACAAAGCCAATGGCCAAAATATGAAAAGCATAGTCGGTAATCTTGATGGAAACAAGCCAGGCCGTGATGGTGGTACCTATATGGGCTCCCAGGATAACTCCGATGGCCTGGTTTAGGCTCATGAGGCCGGCGCTGACAAATCCAACCACCATTACAGTTGTGGCGCTGCTGCTCTGGATGATGGTGGTCACAAGCATTCCCACAAGTATACCCATGAAAGGGTTTTTAGTCAGAATTTTTAGAATATGACGCATTTTTTCGCCGGCTGCCTTCTGAAGACCCTCTCCCATGTAGTTCATACCAAAAATAAAGAGAGCAAGTCCACCTAAAAGGCTTGGCAATGCGTCCAGAATAATCTTCCACATAGTTTTGGTTCCCCCGGATATTCATTATTATACTCATCCACAAAATCTGGTGGCTGCATGGCTTCTGATTTTTTATTAGGTAAAAAGCCAATAGAATTTTAACATAAAACCATCATCATTGCTATAAAGAATTATGGCACATCCAAATAAATAATTGGCCGTATATATAACATTCTCATTTACTTACAGTTTTATCCGGGTGCTTAATATAAGTATGGCCATCTCCGTTAGAAGATGGCCATATGATCGCAACAGGGTATCAATCACCCATATCCATAATCACTTCATCAATGGGGGCTCCCGGCGGAACTATGGGATACACCTTAAGATCCCTGTCAATTTCACAGTTAATCACCACAGGCCTGTTCTGTGCCATGGCATTTTTTATGATCTCTTCCACATCAGCCTTCTGGGTTAAGTTATATCCCACGGCGCCGAGTGCCTCAGCCAGTTTTACAAAATCAGTGCTCCTGTCCAGTGTGGTCTGGGAATAGCGCCCATCGTAGAACAGGTTCTGCCACTGTCGCACCATCCCCAGAGCATGATTATTCATGATAACAACGATAACAGGAAGATTGTATTCCACCGCCGTAGCCAGTTCGTTCATATTCATCCTGAAACTCCCGTCGCCGGCGATATTGAACACCCGCTTGCCAGGGGCGCCGATTTGAGCTCCCAGAGAAGCTCCCAGGCCGAATCCCATGGTTCCAAGGCCTCCGGAAGAAACAAAGGTTCTGGGTTTGGTAAACTTATAGTGCTGGGCTGTCCAGATCTGATGCTGACCTACTTCTGTGGCTATGATGGCATCCCCGCCAGTCAGTTCGTAGATCTTCTCCAGAATGTACTGGGGTGTGAGGATGTCTTCGGCATAGTTTAAGGGATACTGTGCCTTCATATCTTCAACGAATGACATCCATTCCTTTCTTTCAACCCTTTCTATTCTTTTATTCAGCGTGCGCAGCACCTCACGCACATCCCCGATGATGTACCTGCTGGACCGGATATTCTTATTGACCTCGGCCTCATCAATATCTATGTGGAGAATCCGTGCGTTGGGCGCAAAGCGCTCCATCTTGCTCACAACACGGTCGCTGAAACGGGCACCTACAGCGATGAGCAGATCGCACTGGGTGGCAGCCATATTGGATGTCTTGGTTCCATGCATGCCTATCATACCAGTGTAATAGGGATGTGTTGCTGGGAATCCTCCCATCCCCATCAGGCTGAGGGTTACAGGTGCGTTAACCTTTTCTGCAAAGTCCAGAAGCTCCTGAGACGCATCGGAGGTTATCACGCCTCCTCCAGCATATATCAGGGGCTTTGAACTGCTCCTTATCAATTCCAAGGCATAATTAATCGCTTTTTCGGATATGTTATCGGTACGCCTGGGAATCTCCGGCTTTTCAACAGGTTTATACTCTGCCTTCTGCGCGGTGATATCCTTAGGTATGTCGATCAGCACGGGTCCCGGCCTTCCCTCCTGGGCAATATAAAAGGCACGCCTTACGATGTCAGCCAGATCATTGACATCCTTCACTATAAAATTATGCTTTGTGATGGGCATGGTAACGCCCGTTATATCCACTTCCTGAAAGCTGTCCTTTCCGAGGAGGCTCAGGGGCACATTTCCTGTTATGGCCACTATGGGTACTGAGTCCATATAGGCGGTGGCAATACCTGTCACAAGATTGGTGGCACCAGGCCCTGAGGTGGCAAGGCACACCCCCACCTTCCCCGTCACCCGGGCATAACCATCTGCAGCATGAGCCGCACCCTGTTCGTGAGAGGTAAGATAATGCCTGATCTTATCACGATATTTGTACAGGGAATCATAGATATTTAGTACCGCTCCCCCCGGGAACCCAAAAATGGTATCTACACCCTGTTCCAATAAGCATTCCAGCAGTATGTCAGCACCGGTTAATTGCATGAAAACACCTCATTCCAGCTCAATTCTCAACTTACTGCCCAATAAGGCAGCCTTATCCTATATTTTGCTCATCTGTCTTTATGATTTTAAAACCGCTCCTTCATCAGCGGATGATACCATTCTTGCATAACGAGCCAGATATCCGCCCTTCACCTTGGGAGGAGGACAAACCCAATCCTTTCGCCTCCTGTCCAGCTCATCCTCTGAAACCTTCAGGCTGATGGTGCAATTATTCATATCAATGGCAATGATATCCCCATCCTGAACCAGAGCGATGGGACCGCCTTCTGCAGCTTCCGGAGATACATGGCCTATGCTGGCACCCCTCGTGGCACCGCTGAACCTTCCATCGGTAATCAGAGCCACATCTGCATCCAGGCCCATTCCTGCCAGCACCGAAGTGGGCATGAGCATCTCCCTCATTCCGGGGCCGCCCTTTGGTCCTTCATACCGGATGACCACGACCTCACCCTTCTTGATGGAGCCTGCAAGTATGGCCTTGATGCATTCGTCCTCAGAGTCGAACACCCGGCAAGGGCCTTCATGAACCAGCATTTCCTCTGCCACTGCGCTTCTTTTCACCACGCAACCGTTGGGAGCGATATTGCCTTTCAAAACAGCTATACCGCCTGTGGCGCTATATGGATCCTCTATGGGTCTTATCACCTGCGGGTTTCTGTTTTGTGCACCAGCCAGGTTCTCGCCCATGGTTTTTCCTGTAACCGTCATGAGATCCATGTTGATGAGATTCTTTTTTGACAGTTCCTTCATCACCGCGTAAACGCCTCCGGCGGCATGAAGATCCTCTACAAAATGGTTTCCGGCAGGGCTCAGCTTGCAAAGATTGGGCGTTTTCTCGCTAATCTCATTGGCCATTTCCAGGTTGAATTTAACACCCGCTTCATATGCAATAGCCGGTAAATGAAGCATGCTGTTGGTGCTGCACCCAAGAGCCATATCCACAGCCAGTGCGTTTGAAAAGGCCTCCGGACTCAGGATATCCCGCGGCTTGATATCGGATTTCACCAGTTCCATGATCTGAAAACCGGTCTTTTTTGCCAAACGGACCCGCTCAGCCATTACAGCAGGTATGGTGCCATTACCGGGCAAAGCCATACCAAGGGCTTCTGTAAGACAGTTCATGCTGTTGGCGGTAAACATGCCCGAACAGGACCCACAACTGGGACAAGCGCTGTTCTCATATGCTTCAAGCTCCTCTTCGGTCATCTTTCCGGCGCTTACGGCTCCCACAGCCTCAAACATGTTTGTCAGACTGATTCCATTGCTTCCTGCCCTGCCAGCCAGCATTGGGCCACCGCTTATCACGATGGCAGGTATATTGATCCTGGCCGCTGCCATCAACATGCCTGGAACTATCTTATCGCAATTGGGTATCAGAACAATCCCGTCAAACCCGTGAGCCATGACCATGGATTCAATGGAATCCGCAATGAGCTCGCGGGAAGCCAGTGAATAATGCATACCGGCATGGCCCATGGCAATACCGTCGCAAACACCGATGGAAGGAAACTCAAAGGGTGTTCCTCCTGCCGCGCGGATACCGGCCTTCACAGCCTCAGCGATGGTGTCCAGCCCGATATGTCCGGGTACGATCTCGCTCTTTGCATTCACAACTCCTATCAATGGTCTTGAGATCTCTTCGTCGGTATAACCCATGGCCTTGAACAGGGACCGGTGAGGAGCCCTTTCAACACCTTTCTTTACACAATTGCTTCTCATAATCTTCAACCTTTCTATGGTATTGGAAGGGACGGTTCATTAAAGACACAGTAAAATAACCCGTCCCCATTGTTTCTCCAATTAAATCCGCTCTGCCACAAGCCTTGCTATTTCGGCAGTACCCACCAGCTTCTTGCCGGGACTCATGATATCACCGGTTCTGTAGCCTTCCTCCAGAACCTTGTTCACGGCATCTTCAACAGCTCTGGCCTCTTTCTCCAGATGCATGGTGTATCTGAGCATCATGGCAGCGGAAAGGATGGTAGCCAAAGGATTGGCCATATCCTTACCCGCTATATCGGGCGCCGAACCATGGATGGGCTCGTACATGCCGAATTCTCCCTCACCCAGGCTGGCTGAGGGCAGCATGCCGATGGAACCTGTGATCATACTGGCCTCATCGGACAGGATATCTCCAAACATATTGGTGGTTACAATCACGTCAAACTGCTTGGGGTTACGCACCAACTGCATGGCAGCATTGTCCACATACATATGGTCGAGGGTTACATCTGGAAAATCCTTAGCTACCCTCACAACAACCTCCCGCCAGAGGCGTGAGCTTTCCAGAACATTGGCCTTGTCAACACTGGTAACCTTTTTACTTCTCTTCCTCGCGATTTCAAAGGCCAGCCTGGCAATACGCTCAACCTCTCCAACGCTGTAGGACTCGGTATCAAAGGCCTCTTCCCCCATTTTTCCGCTGCGCCTTCCCCGCTCTCCGAAATAGATTCCGCCGGTAAGTTCCCGTACCACCATGATATCCATGCTCTCGCCAATGATATCAGGCCTTAAGGTACAAGCGTCACGTAATTCCTTATTCAAAATGGCAGGACGTAAATTGGCAAAGAGTCCAAGACCTCCACGAAGTCCCAGAAGCCCTGCTTCAGGCCTCTTATCCCCCGGCAGGTTATCCCATTTCGGGCCTCCCACCGCTCCCAACAGAACTGCATCGCTATTTTTGCAAGCCTCCAGGGTTTCCTCTGGAAGGGGGGTTCCGGTGGCATCAATGGCACATCCGCCTGCCAATAGTTTCTGGAACTGGAAACTGTGGTTGAACTTTTCCCCAACCCTTTCCAGCACCAGCAGCGTTTGTTCTGTTACTTCCGGGCCTATTCCGTCACCCGGCAATACGGCGATTCTGTACTCCATACTCTTCTCCTTTTCGATGGCAGACATGGGGGCGGTTTCATTTTCCGATCACTGAAATCGCCCATGCCCTACTATTCTTCTGCTTTTGCTCTGATATAGTTGACCAGCCCATCGGCTGCCATGATCTTTTTCATGAACTCAGGAAACGGGCGGGCCTTGAAGGTAGTACCCTTGGTCAGGTTTTTTATAACTCCAGTATCGAAGTCAACCTCCACCTCGTCCCCTGCCTCGATTCCCTTAACCGCCTGCTCACATTCCAGAATGGGAAGCCCGATATTGATGGCATTCCTGTAAAAGATTCTGGCAAATGTGGAGGCAATCACACAGGAGATCCCGGAAGCCTTTATGGCAATGGGCGCATGTTCCCGGGAAGACCCACATCCGAAGTTCCTGTCTGCCACAATGATATCGCCCGGCTTCACATTCTTTACAAAATCAGGATCGATATCCTCCATACAGTGGGCAGCCAGTTCCTTTGGATCGGAAGTGTTCAGGTAACGGGCGGGAATGATAACATCGGTGTCCACATTGTTTTGATATCTGAATACTCTACCCTTTGCTTTCATAAAACTCCTCCTTATTCGGCTTTCAGCAGGGTGTCCGGATCGGTGATCCTGCCTGTGACAGCTGATGCTGCTGCTACTGCGGGACTGGCCAGATAGACCTCGGATTCGGTATGGCCCATTCTGCCCACAAAATTCCTGTTTGTGGTGGCCACGGCGCGTTCACCCTTTGCCAGAATGCCCATGTGTCCACCCAGGCAGGGACCGCAGGTAGGTGTGGATACTACAGCGCCTGCTTCGACCATCTGGGCAATGAGCCCTTCATTCAAGGCATCCAGATAAATCTTCTGGGTACCCGGGAATACGATGACTCTTACACCCTTCTTGACCTTTCTGCCCGCAAGGATTTTTGCTGCCACCCTCAGATCTTCTATGCGGCCATTGGTGCATGATCCGATAACAACCTGGTCGATTTCCACATCCCCCACCTCATCGATGGTTCTTGTGTTGTCAGGGAGATGCGGAAATGCCACTGTGGGACGGATCTTGGACAGATCGATCTCATAAACCTCGTCGTAAACAGCATCATCATCGGGCTTAAATACCGCCCAGGGTTTTTTGGAATGAGCCTCCACATACTCAATGGTCTTTTGATCCACCATGAATATCCCGTTCTTGGCTCCTGCTTCAATAGCCATATTGGCCATGGTAAAGCGACCGTCCATGGAGATGTGCTGAAGGCCATCCCCCACAAACTCCATGGATTTGTACAATGCGCCGTCCACGCCGATCATGCCTATTATATGAAGGATGATGTCCTTCCCGCTTACCCAGCCTTCGGGCTTGCCCTTAAGTACAAACTTTATGGCTGACGGTACCTTGAACCAGCACTTTCCGGTAGCCATTCCGGCAGCCATGTCGGTGCTGCCAACGCCGGTGGAGAATGCTCCAAGGGCTCCATAGGTGCATGTGTGGGAATCGGCGCCAATCACCAGATCCCCGGGAACCACCAAACCTCTTTCGGGCAAGAGGCAGTGTTCAATGCCCATCTCGCCTACTTCAAAATAATTCTCTACTTCCATTTTGTGAGCGAATTCTCTTACGAACCTGCATTGCTCTGCCGCTTTGATATCCTTGTTGGGAGTGAAGTGATCGGGTACCAGGGCAACCTTTGCCTTATCATAAACCTCATTGATACCCATCTTTTCAAATTCCCGTATAGCTACGGGAGAAGTTATATCGTTTCCCAATACCAGATCCAGATCAGCTTCTATCAGCTGTCCCGGCTCAACGCTGCTAAGGCCTGCATGCGCGGCAAGTATCTTCTGCGTCATAGTCATACCCATTTTCCCAAAGTGCCTCCTTATAAGTAAACTCTTATTTTCTTCTCAAGATCCTTGATGAGCTTGTATTCAATGGAGTCAACAAGGGCGATCCAACTGGCCTCTATAATGTCTGTGGATACTCCCACAGTGGTCCAGACAGACTCCCCATCGGTGGATTCGATGAGAACACGAACCTTTGCCGCTGTAGCTGATTCAGAGTCGATCACACGCACCTTGAAGTCTGTGAGGTGAACCGATGAGAGTTCAGGATAAAACACTTCCAGTGCTTTTCTCAGAGCACGGTCAAGAGCGTGTACCGGTCCGTCGCCCTCTGCAGCTGTTATCTCGGACTTACCGTCAACCTTCACCTTGATAAGAGCCGATGCACTGGGAGCCGATGGAGAAGGCTGCTCGGTGATCAGCTTGAAGGCTTCCAGTTCAAAGAAGGGCCGGTATTTTCCCAGCTGCTTTCGGATGACCAGTTCAAAAGTACTCTCAGCCCCCTCAAACTGGTAGCCCTGATGCTCCAGTTCCTTAAGCCGGTTGATGATGGCCTCGGTTTCAGGGGACTGCTTGGTTACCGACGGACAGATTTCCCTGATCTTATCCAGAATGGTCCTTCTTCCTGCCACCTCGGACATCAAAAAGCGCCTCTTGTTGCCTACCAGGTCAGGATCCACATGCTCAAAAGACTTGGATGCTTTGGCTACACCGTCGATATGCATCCCGCCCTTATGGGCAAAAGCGCTGTTGCCCACATAGGGATCCCTTTCATTCATAGTAATGTTGGAAATTTCAGCAATCTTCCTGGCTGCATGGGTCAGCTTCACCATCCTGTCCTCAGGAAGGCAGGTTATGCCCTTTTTCAGTTGCAGGTTGGGTATGATGGTAGAGAGGTTTGCATTTCCGCAACGCTCACCGTAACCAAGATAGGTTCCCTGAACATGGGATGCCCCGGCCTCCACAGCCATGATGGAGTTGGCAACTGCCATTCCCGAATCGTTATGAGCGTGAACCCCTATCTTTACATCAAAGGATTCTGTAACCTTCTTTGTGATTTCAAATATCTCGCTGGGAAAGCTTCCGCCATTTGTATCGCAGAGCACAAGGCAGTCAGCTCCGCCTTCCGCCGCAGCCTGAAGTGCTTTCATGGCATATTCGGCATTGGCTTTATAGCCGTCATAGAAGTGCTCAGCATCGAAGATGACTTCCTTTTTCCTCTTTTTGAAGAAGGCCACGGTTTCCCTGATCATATTCAGGTTCTCTTCAAGGGTTGTCTTTATCACATTGGTGACATGGAAATCCCAGCTCTTCCCGAATATGACGATGACAGGGGTTCCGGCAGACAAAAGGGACTGGACATTGTTGTCCTCCTCAACCGTAATATCGCGCCTTCTTGTGCTGCCGAAAGCAGCAAGCCTGGCATTCTTAAGCTTTACATTGCGCATTCTTTCAAAAAATTCTATATCCTTGGGATTTGATCCGGGGTTGCCTGCCTCAATATAATCGACACCCAGATCATCCAGCGTTCTGACAATCTTCAATTTGTCTTCCACTGAAAAAGATATCCCTTCAGCCTGCGCGCCATCTCTTAATGTTGAGTCAAATATATCCACCTTGCGCGTCATGCCACATTCTCCTTCCTGATGATACGTTTATAGAGTTCGGATCCTTTGCTGCGTCTGTTTCTGCTTATATTTCATCCTTACTTGTTCCAGCTCATCATCTTTCTGAGCTCTCTGCCCACCTTCTCCACCTGGTGCTCCTTTTCCATTCTTCTTCTGGCATTGAGGTTGGGTCTGTTAGCCTGATTCTCGAGGATCCAATTCCTGGCGAAGGTACCATCCTGAATTTCCTGTAGAACCTTCTTCATTTCCTTCCTGGTTTCCTCAGTGATGATGCGCTTGCCTGTTACATAGTCACCGTATTCGGCAGTATCGCTGATGGAATACCTCATGAATTCGAATCCGCCCTTATTCACCAGGTCAATGATGAGCTTCATCTCATGGACACATTCGAAATATGCGCTCTCGGGCTGGTATCCTGCCTCAACCAGGGTCTCAAACCCGGCCTTCATCAGTTCAACAACACCACCGCAGAGAACCGCCTGCTCACCGAAGAGATCTGTCTCGGTCTCCTCCTTGAAGGTGGTTTCCAGTACGCCTGCCCTGGCACCGCCAATCCCGGCTGCATAGGCAAGAGCCAGCTCTTTGGCATTGCCTGTGGCATCCTGGTAAACGGCTATAAGACACGGTACGCCCTTACCCTCCTGGTACTGGCTTCTTACGGTATGACCAGGTCCCTTGGGCGCAACCATGAATACGTTTACATCGGCAGGGGGCACGATCTGCCCGAAATGAATATTGAAGCCGTGGGCAAACACCAGGGACTTGCCGGCCTTCAGCCCGGGTTCTATGCTCTCCTTGTAGAGCTTTGGCTGCTTCTCGTCGTTGACAAGAATCATGATGATATCAGCTTCCCTGGCTGCATCGGCGGCCACTGCCACCCTAAGGCCTGCCTCTTCTGCGGCCTTCCATGATTTGCTTCCCTCATAGAGGCCTACCACAACATCCACTCCTGATTCGTGAAGGTTCAGGGCATGGGCATGACCCTGGCTTCCATAACCGATAACAGCTACTGTTTTCCCTTTAAGCAGGGAGAGATTGCAATCCTTTTCGTAGTACATCTTTGCCATGATACTATTCCTCCTCATACTTCCTATAGCTTTTTATTTCCTTGCTGCCTCTTTCAAGGGCAGTCAGTCCGGTACGTACAATCTCACGAATGCCATAAGGCTTCATCAGGCTGACAAAGGCTTCAATCTTGTCCTCGTCACCGGTCATCTCAACGGTGAGGGTCTCGTTGGACACATCCACGACATTTGCCCTGAAAATGTCCACAATCTCAATGATGGATGCGCGTGAGTTCTCCTTGGCATTCACCTTGATGAGCATTAATTCCCTGAATACAGACTTATCCTTGTTCAGCTCAATCACCTTGATGACATCGATGAGTTTATTAAGCTGCTTCTTGATCTGCTCGAGGATGTAACTGTCCCCCCTGACAACTATGGTCATGCGGGATATTCCGGGATCCTCAGTTTCGCCCACCGACAGGCTGTCGATGTTATAGCCCCTTCGGCTGAAAAGGCCGGATACACGGCTTAAGACGCCGGACTGGTTCTCAACCAGAACTGAAAGAATATACCTTTTCACACTCATCTCCCCTTACTCTCGGCTGCAATACTCGTTTTATTGCCAGCGTTTGATATTCATAAACCTTTATAGTGTTCTTTCGTCAGGATCCACAATGCATTCCACAAGGAAGGGTCCCTTATGGCTCAATGCCTGATCAAAAGCTGATTCCAGATCCTCATCCTTATGTACGCGCACACCATTAATGCCGTAGGCCCTGGCCAGCATTACAAAGTCAGGGTTTTTTTCCAGGGCTGTGTGGCTGGTTTTGCCAAACATTCTGTGCTGCATCTCTCTGACCATGCCCAGGTTGGAATTATTGAACAGCACCATCAAGAGGTCTATCTGGTTGGAAGCTATGGTTCCCAGCTCGAACAAGCTCATTTGAAATCCCCCGTCACCGGTAACCGCCACCACTTGCCTGTCGGGTGCCGCAATCTTCGCACCCACCGCGGCAGGAATTCCATAGCCCATAGTGCCCATACCGCCCGATGTCATGAACTTCCTTCCCGGCAGGTCTTCAAAATGCCTGGCAGCCCAGAACTGGTTCTGCCCCACATCGGCCACCATGATGGCATTGTCACTGAGTTTATCTGACAAAAGGCGAACGGCCTTCTTGGGGTTTACCAGCGAACCTGTAAGGTAGGTCTCTTCAGTTTTCATACCTTTCAATGTTTCCAGCCATGCATCGGTATTCTTGCGTTTGATTTTTTCATTCATCTGTCTGAGAATCTCTTTCACGTCCCCGACAAGGGGGATGTGGGTTCCCACAATTTTACCGATCTCAGCAGGATCCACGTCGATATGGACAATTCTCATGTTTTCAGGAAGTATCTGTGTTCCTCCGGCAGTCCTGTCTGCGATGCGTGCCCCTATGAAAATCATAAGATCTGCTTTTCTGACTGCCTCATTGGCGTATGAAAAACCATGGGTTCCAATCATGCCCGCATAATGAGGGTGATTGGACGGGAATGCCCCCTTCCCCATCAGGGTATGAACCACAGGAATGCCCGATTTTTCTGAAAAAGTCAAAAGCTCAGCATGGGCGCCGGAAAGATTCACGCCGCCTCCGGCAAGGATCAGCGGTCTCTCGCTTTCGGAAATGGCCTTCAGCGCCCGTTTGATCTGCCCCATATGCCCCTTGAATGTGGGCTTGTAGCCGCTGATATGAACAGTTTCAGGGTAATCATAGGGAATGTCCTCAGTCTGGATATCGTGAGGAAGGTCGATGAGTACAGGACCCGGCCTTCCGGTTGATGCGATATGGAAAGCCTCGCGAAAAATGCGCGGGAGCTGGCTAGCATCCTTTACAAGGTAATTGTGCTTGGTAAAGGAATCGGTTGCTCCGGTAATGTCGACTTCCTGAAAAACATCCCTTCCGATCATGGAGCTGGGAACCTGCCCCGTCAATACTACCAACGGGATGGAATCCATATAGGCAGTAGCTATTGCTGTAATCAGATTGGTAGCACCCGGGCCGGAGGTTGCGATGCATACCCCTGTTTTACCGGATACTCTGGCATAACCGTTTGCACTGTGGGCTGCTGCCGACTCCTGGCGTACCAGGACATGCCGGATTCCTGATTTTCTCAGAGCTTCATAAACATGAACAATATATCCTCCGGGATAGCCGAATACGGTATCCACACCCTCTTCAACCAGAAATTTTACAATTGCTTCTGCTGCTTTCACTGGCTTCACCACCTTTTCATGGTATAAAAAAACCCTCGATCCGTTGTTACATCTAACAGCAGGGACGAGGGATATACTCCACGTGTTACCACCCTTTTTTATTTTCATCTCGCGATGAAAAACTCATGAGGTTCCAGCAAACCTTCGCCTGTAACGGGGCTTACCGTTTATTCTTACTATAGTTCAGAATAACTGTTCGGGAGAGATCTGCAAAACTGCCATCACACCGATTCGCACCAACCATCGGCTCTCTGGGCTGACTTATACAGTCATGCACGGCTCCTTCATCACATTTAAAGGGATTATTTAATTATGATTAGGCCTAATTATACCAGCCTTCATTCATGGCTGTCAATACCCATTTTTTATTATTTTTATGCCGTGCCGCCGCCCATTGCTATGCTGTCGAAATAGCT
>LFSK01000204.1 GCA_001512555.1 Clostridiaceae bacterium DTU059
CATTTAATGAGTCTGTTGGCTTTTCAGGGATTTTTATATATAATATTATGAAGCCTTCTTGCCTCAATGAAATAGTACATGACGGGGAAGGATATGTTATAAGAATCTTACTTTGAAAGGGCTGGTACAATCCATGCAGAAAAAAGGGATAATACTTAGCGGCATGAGGCCGACAGGTGCCATGCATCTGGGAAACTATTTCGGTGCTCTTGAAAACTGGATAAGGCTTCAGGATGAATATGAATGCTACTTTTTTGTGGCTGATTGGCATGCATTGACCACCGGCTACGAAGATACATCCGAATATAAAAACAATATCAGCAATCTAATGGTTGACTGGCTGAGCGCAGGTCTGGATCCCAAAAAGAGCGTGCTGTTCGTTCAGTCATCCGTTAAGGAGCATGCAGAGCTCCATTTGCTGCTTTCAATGAATTTGCCGCTGTCCTGGCTTTATCGCTGTCCTACCTATAAAGACCAGCTCAATCAATTGAAGGAGAAGAATATCACCACCTATGGTTTCCTGGGCTATCCCTGTCTCATGGCCTCGGATATATTGATATACAAAGCTGGTTTTGTACCTGTGGGCGAGGATCAGCTGCCCCATCTGGAGGTTACAAGAGAGATAGCCAGAAGGTTCAATTTCCTGTATAAATGCGATGTGTTCCCAGAACCTCAGTCCCTTTTGACGGAGGCCAAGGTGCTGCCGGGTCTGGACGGACGAAAGATGAGCAAGAGCTACAACAATACCATAGCCTTGTCGGACAGTCCCGATGTGGTGCAGAAAAAGGTCATGTCCATGATTACCGACCCTGCCAGGATTCACAAAACCGATCCGGGACATCCGGAGGTCTGTGCGGTATATGCCTATCACAAGCTCTTTTCTGAAGATGATGTACCTGAGATTGAGTCCATGTGCAGGAAGGGCGAAATCGGTTGTGTGGCATGCAAGAAGAGGCTTGCACAGAATGTGGCCAAGTTCATGACTCCCATCTGGGAAAGTAGGCAGGAATGGCTTAAGAGGCCTGATGATATCAGGGATATCATAAAAGAGGGCAACAACAAGGCCCGTGAAGCAGCATCAAGGACTATGGCCGATGTTCGTAAGGCCATGAATATCGACTGGATATGAGTCCATCTGCCGGGAAGGGGACTTGGAAGATTGAAAAGCGCGCTGACCGATGCTTGCACACTCAGGTTGAATAATTTTGAAGGACCCTTTGATCTGCTGTTCTTTCTTATCGAGAAGAACAAAATAGATATATATGATATACCCATTTTTGAGATAACAGAGCAGTATATGGATTACCTTGCGGCCATGCAGGAACTTGATCTGGAAATAGCCAGCGAGTTTCTGGTTATGGCCGCCACTCTGTTGCACATCAAGTCCTGTATGCTGCTTCCCAAACATGACGATACAGTTGCCGAGGAGCTTGATCCCAGGGAGGAACTGATCCTCAAGCTGGTGGCCTATAAGAAATACAAGGAGTTTTCACAGATCCTTAAAGACAGGGAGACAGCCTGGGGAAGGGTGCATTACAAGCTTCCCGAAGTCATTCCCTCCGTCCAATATGATGACGAACTGGAGGTTTCACCGGTTATTCTCCGGCAATGCATGGTGGAGGTCCTTAATCGTTCCAGGCAGAGGATGAACGATGTCAGCAGGAAGATGCAGCGTATTCTTGACCATGAAAGGGTTTCGCTGAAATCTAAAGTCCGGGAGATCCTTGGTATTCTGGCAAAAGGGATTCGTTTTTGCTTTTCCAAAGTCTTTTCACCCTTATCCAGGAGCAGGATTGAGATTGCTACAGGTTTTCTCGCTCTTCTTGAGGTTGTGAAGATGGGACAGGCCAGCGTGGAACAGCCTGTGGCCTTTGGAGACATCTATGTCACGCCTGAAAAAACCAGGAAGAAGCGGGACAATCGTAAAATAGAAGAGGAAAGGGAAAGTGATTTGGTTTGAGCACCTTGATGGATAACGAAACAATTATTGAAGCTGTTTTATTTGCATCAGGGGATCCGGTTGCCCTGGAAAAGCTGGCAGAGATTATCGAACAGGACAAGAAGACCACCAGAGGGATTCTGGCCAATATGCAGTATAAGTTTGAGCATTCGGCAAGGGGCATCATGCTCCGGGAACTTGACGGATCATGGCAGCTTTGCACCAAGCCCGAGCTGGATCCTTATATTTCAAAACTGGCAACAGTCAGAAAAAAGCAGGTACTGACACCCGCAGCCTACGAAACGCTCTCCATCATTGCCTACAACCAACCGGTTACCAGAGCATACATAGAACAGATCCGCGGTGTTAATTCCGACAGCGTGCTCATGACTTTGATGGAGCGGAACCTTATAAAGGAGGCTGGCAGGGACGATGCCCCCGGAAGACCCAAGCTCTATGAGACAACAGAGGAGTTTTTAAGGGTGTTTGGTTTCTCATCCCTTAAGGATCTGCCTCCCCTGGAGATGAATGAAGTTCCCGAAGTGGTTGAAAACATGCCTATAGATTGATTTGCATCTTATAGGAATAATATGGAATGAGCCGGAGAAGCTATATCTGGGTGATGATATGCTTCTTGCGGCTTTTATTATATTGATCATCATAGCTGTTGGACTGCTGCCCCTTACTTTTACTGCCGCGGCTAAGTTTGATGACAACGGCTTCAGCCTGAACCTCCGCGTCAGGCTTGCCCACGCCATAACATTATATGGCTGGGACTCTGATGAGGAGGGATTAAGTTTCCTGTTCAAGAAAAGGGTTAAGAAAGAGGATAAAAAGAACAGGCGTATTAAAAAGACTATCCGGAGAATTTTCAGTCCCGACTCGCTGCTTAATATAAAAGGAATGACCATCACCAAATTTGAGGTCCTGGGCGTGATTGCCACCTCAGATGCCGCAAAAACTGCCATTCTTTATGGTTCTGTCTGCGCCGTTATATCAGCCATCACCCCTCATCTCAGGCAAAGCAGGGCAACGGTTGATTTCCACCCCGACTTTCAAAAGAAAAAACCTGATTTTCTCATCAGCTGCATAATCAGGATCAGAGTTATCCATATTATATATCTGATAGCAAGTCTTCTTGTGGACAAGTATCTGAAAGGAAGGTGGCACAGCTTATGGAACCGCATCCTATTGAAGAGCTGATGAAGACGGCCATGGAAAGCATAAAGGAAATGGTCGATGTCAATACTATTGTGGGAGATGCAGTGCAGACTGTGGACGGCACAGTAATCATTCCCGTTTCAAGGGTATCCTTTGGATTCGCAGCCGGCGGAGGCGAATATGCCAAGGGGGACAATAAAAACCAGGACTCCAAATTCCCTTTTGCCGGCGGAAGCGGAGCAGGAGTGTCAATCAACCCGGTTGCCTTTCTGATTGTAGGGCGAAACAATACCATTAAATTGATACCCGCTTCTTTCAATAATCCCATTGATAGGGTTTTGGATGCAATACCCAATGTCATTGAACAGATTAAAAAATCCGTGACAGGTAAGGATCAGGGAAAATCATGCAAAAAAAAGGATAATGGGAAGGAGGACGATACGAAGGAGGAAGGTAAGGACGAGAAGCAGGAGTCCTGAATTCCGGCATTAAAATATAATTAAGGGGGCTTTCGCCCCCTGATCTCTATTATTCACTTATTATTTGCTCATTGTTCCCTGCTGAGCCTGATTGGTTTCTACAGGATACTGATTCCCGGTGTAGGACTGGAATACCTTCTTAACAATGTTTCCGCCGATTCTTCCGGCATCGTGGCTGGTGATGTCGCCGTTATAACCCTGCTTGAGGTTAATGCCTAACTGTCCGGCAATCTCATACTTCATATTATCAAAAGAAGTTCTGCTACGGCTATTACGTGCCATTGTTTTTCACCTCCTCAGTTCTTATTATTTCTTATCACCCATGCTTTATAAGTAGAAAGATATGGTGAACTGTAAGACCATCATATTCGACTCATTTTTTATAAAATATGCTTGAATTAACAAAATGT
>LFSK01000203.1:0-767 GCA_001512555.1 Clostridiaceae bacterium DTU059
TTTGACAAGATTGCCGAGCTTTTCGAAGGTGTAGCAGCCATTGAGAAGCATCATGAAGAGCGGTATCAGAAGCTGCTGGACAACATCAGGGAAGGCAAGGTGTTCAACCGTGAAGGAAAACAGGCCTGGATCTGCGGAAACTGCGGGCATATCCATTACGGGGAAGAGGCACCTGAGGTCTGTCCTGTTTGCGACCATCCCAGGGCTCATTTCTACCTGTATGTTGAGAATTATTGATCAGCAGGCGGGTTGACTTAATCTCTAAAAGAATGTAATAAGACCGGGTTTCACAAGAATCGGGCTGGTTAGGTCCATTCGGACAGCCCGGTCTTTTCCTTGCTTAAATGAGAACAGCCGCCCTTCCAATGGCATGTTCAGGACATTCTCTAAGGGCCGCAAAAGGATAATGCTACTGCCCTGATGGGGCTGATATGCCCCGCAATGGCGAGGATTGTGCTTAATGCAGTATCCCGGTATCGGGCATACCGGTCGAGTATCAAGACCATTTCCTCTTTGCTTATCAGATCATCAAAGCCAATGGTACCCTCATCCGAAACTGTAATGATTCCTGTCTTGTATACTCTCAGCACATCCCACCTTGAAGATACCGGCACGGTATGGAGATCCTTGATCTTGATCATGTAAGTCAGAAGCTCAAAAACATCCAGTCGGGAGGCAATATGCCTGCTCATAATGGTTATGGCATCACCACGGGTCATGGGCGTGTTGCCCGTACCTCTCCAGCTTTCATCCAGTATCCCCTGGTC
>LFSK01000203.1:936-4261 GCA_001512555.1 Clostridiaceae bacterium DTU059
GTAGGCATCCTCAAACATCCTGTTTCGGCTGGGATGCTTCATAAGAACAAGGATAAGTTCAACCCCCTCCCCATTCCTTGCACAGGCAGCAAACACATTCTGGGCGGCCTTCGTATAGCCTGTTTTCCCTCCCACAACAGTAAAGTTGTCTGACTGGTATTTGGGTTGGGTCAATAACAGGTCGGTGCTCTTCCTGCTGCCCCGGACTTCGGGATGGAAATTGGTAACTGGCAGGGTATATTCGGTCTCTCCGATGATCTCCCTGAAGATATGATTGCTGGTGGCATAGCGCATGATCTGCGCCAGGTCGCGTGCCGTGGTCTGATGCTCAGGGTATCCGTCTTCTACATCCAGGCCTGAAGGGTTCGATAAGTGGGTGTTTGACAATCCAAGCTCTTTGACCTTCTGGTCCATGAGGGCAACAAAATCCGGAATACTACCCCCCACACCCTCCGCCAGTACATTGGCAGCATCATTACCCGAACTGATCAGGGTCATCCTGAGCAGATCCTTGTACTGGATGATCTCCCCTTCCTTGAGAGCCACATTTGATCCATTAATGCCGATGCCATCTACAGCGGCCTTGCTGACGGTGGTTGTCTGATCGTAATATCCTGATTCCAGTGCGATAATGGCTGTCATGATCTTCGTTGTGCTGGCAGGATACAGTTTTTTATCAGGGTCTTTCTCGCTAAGCACCCGGTTATCTGCTGCATTGATCAGAATATAACTGTCAGCCTCAATCTCCGGCAATAATGGCATAGGACTGTTCGCGAAAACCGGGGGTATGGTGGAACATATGAGTAAACAGACAGTCAGCAAAAGAAGAATAACTGTTTTTCGCATACCTGTGGCTCCTTTGTAGAATTTTTTGGTTGAGTCTTCGGCTGTAAACCGTGATGGACAACTAATTGCAACCCATACATCTTTCATAATTAAACATTATATCTTGGAAAAATCAAGACGTAAACCCTTTCGACGCTAAAACGCCTTGACATCTGTATTTGCGACAACATGCGCGGTTGTTACCAAGTCCCCCGCTGTGCTATAATATTTAAAACCCATCCAGTAAGTTATATCAGGAGTTTTTATGCGAAATATACTTGAGAACATGGATAGCTGTGTCGGCTGCTCGGCTTGCGCCCAACGCTGTCCGAGGCAGTGCATCTCCATGATTCCCAACGATGAGGGGTTTTTGATTCCCCTGATTGATGAAAAAAGATGTAATGACTGCGGATTGTGTAAAAAGGTATGTCCAGTCCTGCAAGCTGATTTCAGCCTGGACTCAACCCGGGAAACCGACTTTCCCAGAGCATGGGCCGCCTGGAGCACCGATGATGACATACGTCTCAACAGTTCCTCCGGCGGTTTGTTTTCCATGTTCGCCGAATCCTGTCTCCTCCGGGGGGGCACGGTTTTTGGTGCCGCCTTCGATGAGGGTTTCATGGTCAGGCATACCGGTATTTCAAATCTATCGGAGCTGGATTCCCTTAGAAGGTCAAAATATGTCCAGAGCGATATAGACGGGTGCTACAGGGAGGCCGAGAAGCTCCTTAAGGAACATAGGCCGGTGTTGTTTTCGGGTACCGGCTGCCAAATCGCCGGACTCATGTCCTTCCTCGGAAAACCGTACCCGGAGCTTCTCACCATAGATGTGGTCTGCTACGGAGTCCCATCACCAAAAGTATGGTCCATGTACCTTGATGATATGAAGAAGCGGTACAAAGGCGATATTGCCGCCATATCCTTCAGGGATAAGAAAGACGGGTGGAAGAATTATTGCATGTTTATTGGCTTTAAAAATGGCCGCTTCTACCGGCGTACCGCTGTGAACGACACTTTCTTTATCGGATTCGGGAAGAACCTGCTCAGTCGTAAAAGCTGCTACAGTTGCCAATTCAGGCATCCCCGTTCCCAGGCCGATCTTACTCTGGCTGATTTCTGGGGCGCGGAAAGACTTGAGGGAATTGATACACTGGATAATAAAGGGGTTTCATTGGTAATATCCAATACTCCAAAAGGGCAGGCTGCCCTGGAATCAATCAGGGATAAATGTTACCTGATGGAAACCTCCTTCAGTGAAGCCGCCTCAGGAAACCCGCGAGTGACAGAATCGGCACCCATGCCCCGTTCCAGAGCTTTGTTTTTTGAGGATTTGATCAGGGGGATGCGGTTTTCATCGTTAAGAAGGAAGTATATGAATCCCTTTGTGCAAACACTAAAGTTATCTGTTAAAAGGATTCTTGGTCCACGTTCCATCGAGAGACTTAAAAAGCTAAAGAGGGTATAATTAATTAGGAGCTCCGGATGATTTTCAGGGAGGTAAAGGTTTGAGATCAAAGCTTTCTCTGTATAATACAAGCAGTGCCATGCTGCTCCAGATTGTAAATATGATCATCAATCTGATCCTTCCGCGGATCATTGCCCTGGAGTATGGTTCTGCCACCAACGGCCTTGTTAATTCCATCAGGCAATTCACCCAGTATATCAGCGTTGTGGAAGGCGGCTTGGCTTTTGCGGCCGTATATGCCCTTTACAAGCCCCTGGCAGACAATGACCAGAACAGGATCAATGGTATACTGTCGGGTGCTAACAGACTATATAATTACTCGGGCCTTATTTTCTCCGGGTTGGTTTTGATCGGAACATTCGTCTATCCTGCCTTTGTTCAGAAGGAGGGTATCAGCCCGCTGGCCATGGGGATGCTGGTTCTGATCATCGGCGCCCAGGGGGCACTGGAATTCTTCGCCATAGGCAAGTACAAAGCCCTCTTCACTGCTGACCAAAAAAGTTATGTCATTTCCCTGATCAATGCTATGGGCGCTACCCTCAACGCCATAATAATTATTGTTTTGGTTCGGATGCATCTTGATATTGTGCTGGTCTGGCTTTTTTCCCTCAGCAGTTTCATCATCCGCACCCTTGCCTATATCATCTATGCCCGAACAAGATACAGGAACCTTGACTTTAAGGCCAAGCCTGATTTCAAGGCACTGGACAAGCGCTGGGATTCTTTGATCCTGCAGATCCTTGGAGCGGTTACTGTAGGAACGCCCCTTTTGGTCATCACCTTCATGTGCGGGCTCCTGGAGAGCAGTGTCTATACCGTATACAATATGGTTTTTGCAAGTGTCCTTGCCATCCTCTCCACATTCAACAACGGCCTTTCTGCCATATTCGGGGATATGCTGGTCAGAAATCAAAAAGATATATTCCAGAGAGCCTATAAGCAATATGAGTACCTCTACTATGGCCTCCTGGGCTGGGCATACGCCTGTGCCGCCATCCTTATCATGCCCTTCATCAGAATCTACACACAGGATCT
>LFSK01000151.1 GCA_001512555.1 Clostridiaceae bacterium DTU059
CTCACTGATCTTTTCCCCGGCTTCGGTGGTGTATTCCACTTTGAATGCCAGAGGATAGCTTGCTGTTTTCAGACCCTGGGCTGCCGTCAGATTGAGGTCAAACTTCCTGTAGTTTCCGCCGTGGATTAGGTCATAATTTACACGATTGGCGCCCGAGTAGAGAGTGAAGGTGTCCTGGGATAGGCCTTCTACAGTAACAAGGATATCCCTGGCATAAAAATCACCAGTGTTCATGACATAGATGGGCAGCGTAAAGCTCCTTCCTGCAACAGCGCTCACATTGTCGGCTGCGGAAGTCCGTACGGTAAGGCTGGTATCCTGCAGATCATTTTCAACCCGTATGTAAACCATGTACTCTCTGGAGTATTGATCCCTCCACCCGTTGAAATAATGCAGTCTAAAATAGAACGGATAAAGGCCCGGCTTTGCAAACTTATTGGTATTGATGGACAGGGTAACCTCTAAGGGATCCCCAGCCCGCAAGCTCTTTATAGGCATGTCAAACTGGGGTTTTGCATGGGTGAACGGAGAATCATCATCAATTATGTGTACAAGCGTTACATCCATGGCAGTGGCTGTTTGATTGATATTTTCCAGAGTAAGCTTCACACCCGTATACTGTCCCGCCTTCACCGTGGCATCATCAGCAACCGAAGTCAGTATAATGGGCTCGTATACATCAGAGTTAGGCTCGTATCCCGCATCGCGAGCCGCAGCTACATCGGGCGGTAGAAGAGAAAGCATCGCCGTCAGTACAAAAATCAATGTAAGACCGAGGTTCAACATCTTCTTAAGCATTCTTTGTTTCATAACCATTATCCCTTCCATTCTCAATTTTTTCTATCTTGCCGTCACGCACCCTGACAATGCGTGTGGAGTATTCCGATATTTCCGGGTTATGGGTGACCAGAACGAGGGTCTGTTTCCTTTCATAAGCCAGGGAAGTCATGAGCCGCATCATTTCATGGGTAGTCACCGTATCAAGGTTCCCAGTAGGCTCATCTGCAAAAACAACCTTTGGATTGTTCACAAAAGCCCGTGCAATGGAAACCCGCTGCTGCTGGCCGCCGCTCATTTCGGAGGGCTTGTGCTTCATCCGATCCTTCAGCCCCACAGCCGCCAGGAGCTCTTTTGCCATCCTGTTACGCTTTGAACGGGGTACACCGCAGAAGGTAAGAGGCATGGCCACATTTTCCAGTGCCGTGAGGGTAGGAATGAGATAGTAGCTTTGAAAAATAAAGCCGATATACTTTTGCCTGAACAGTGCTAATTGATTCTCGTTCAGCTTATCAATGCGGGTTTTGCCAATCATGATGGATCCCTTTGAGGGCTTATCAAGCCCTGCCATCATATGGAGCAGCGTAGATTTACCGGAGCCGGAGGGTCCTTGCAAACAGCATATCTCGCCTTCTTCAATGTTAAGATTGACCCCATTGACAGCATATATGAGTTCCTGACCCATTCGAAAGACGCGATAGACATTATCCAGAGTAATTATTGTGGACATTTATGTATCTCCTTGGAATTGTATTTATTTATCCTTGTACTACCAGAAATAAAAAGGTATTTCCATTTTGTCCCTATACATTATATCAATGTATATGTAAACAATACAGAGGTTATCTCAAATTGTCAGAATAAAATCCCAGTGAATAATCTTCCAGCCC
>LFSK01000138.1 GCA_001512555.1 Clostridiaceae bacterium DTU059
TCGAATAAGCAGTCACATTATACCGCCGTAAGGGAGTAATGGCAATGGGAAGATTCTTTTACGCAAATCATATTGCGCTTTTCACAGGGTTCTGGTATGATAAACTTGCGGTAAATTTGACAAGTTTTTAACAAACGAGTTATCATAGATATTTTACCTATAAAGGCGTGGGATTAGATATAACCTTTGCCAAGTACAGGTGGGTTTGTGAAAAGTGCTCATAAAATTAAACTAATTTAATTGAGTATACTAATAAAATAACCTTGCTTGAATGTATCTTTTTTTGTACAATGGATAGGAAAATGTTAAAAAAATAACCATCATCAGGTCATAGTATCTGATGGGAAATCAGTTGACAGCAACGGTTAACTCAAAAAAGAACAAGGGGGAGTGAAAGATTTGAAAAGAGTTAATATTACCGAAACCGTACTAAGAGATGCCAACCAATCCCTAATCGCAACAAGAATGCCCTTCAGTGATTTTGAGGAAATTCTTGAAAAAATTGATCAGGCAGGATATCATTCGATAGAATGCTGGGGCGGAGCGACTTTTGATTCATGCCTCAGATATCTTTCGGAAGATCCTTGGGAAAGGCTCAGGAAGATCAAGGCCAAAGTTAAGAACACAAAGCTTCAAATGCTTTTAAGAGGCCAGAACCTACTGGGTTACAAGCATTATCCTGATGATGTGGTCAGAAAGTTTGTAGAACACGCTATTAAAAACGGTATCGACATCATCAGAATCTTTGACGCACTCAATGACTTCAGAAATATACAGGTAGCAGTGGAAGAGACCCTGAAACATGGAGCACATGCCCAAGGTGCCATTTGCTATACCCTAAGCCCCATTCATAACCTTGAGAACTATGTTAAGATGGGTAAAGAACTTGAGGATATGGGCGTCAATTCAATATGTATCAAGGACATGGCCGGCATCATGGGACCGCAGGAAGCCTATGATCTTTTTAAGGCACTGAGTGAGACTGTTAAGGTTCCGCTGATCCTGCATACCCACTCCACAACGGGTCTTGGCCCCATGACCTATATGAAGGCAGTTGAAGCCGGATGTACCGGAATTGATACTGCTATATCTATTTTCTCCGGCGGATCGGCTCAACCGGCCACCGAGACCATGAGCTATGCACTCAGGCAGATGGGCTATGAAACCGGACTCAACGAAAAAGTTCTTAAAGAGATCAATGACTTCTTCAGACCTATCAAAGATAAATTCCTCGAAGCAGGTGTGCTGGATCCGTATGTTATGGGTACCGAAACCGATGCCCTCACCTATCAGATTCCCGGTGGCATGCTTTCGAACCTGATTGCACAGCTGAAGCAGCAAAATTCGCTGGATAAGCTGGATGAAGTGCTCCAGGAAACACCCAGAGTCAGAAA
>LFSK01000130.1:0-519 GCA_001512555.1 Clostridiaceae bacterium DTU059
ATATTCCTGCTTGCCCTGATTTTAAGGGGCATGGCATTTTTACGTTTTAAGGATAATATGGGGCTTACCGGGGACGCCAAAAACTATTGGCTCATGTCCCACCAGCTTGCCGATACAGGTATCTACGGCTACTGGTATGACGGCAATCCCTACGGCGGATCCCCCGGTGTGTCAAATGCCCGGGTGATGCCGGGATACCCCCTCTTTTTAACCCTGGTCTATAAGGTGCTGGGTGATCCCTGGCGCCAGATCACAGCGGTTCGCCTGATCCAGGCTGTTTTCGGGAGCCTAAGCTCCCTGCTGGCCTTTGCAACCGTCCGGAGGATTTTCAAAAAAGACCTTCCTGCGGTTTTAACCGCCTTGCTTGTGGCAATCTACCCTCCCTATGTTCTGTCCTGCACCCTGATCCTTACCGAGGGACTGGGGCTCTTTACCATGCTGATCTATTTCTATATTGCAGCACTGGCCTTCGATACAGGAAAGAAGAGCCTGCACCTCCTGTCGGGAATTGCTTTCGGG
>LFSK01000130.1:651-2235 GCA_001512555.1 Clostridiaceae bacterium DTU059
CCGGACTTGTTGCGGTTATGGCTCCCTGGTGGATAAGGAACATTGTTTCTCTGGGAACGCTGATCATTACCGCCAAGGGTGATGGCAACGCTTTTCTTGCTGGCACCTACCCCTACTGGCAGGACTATTTTCAGGATATACCCGAGAGCATAAAGGGTGTGAACGATGCACAGAGGGAGTGGGGCATCCGGCGGATCATAGAAGGTCTTAAAACAGATCCATGGCTCTATATCAAATGGTTTACCTGGGGAAAGACCCAGTATACCTTTCAAACACCCTACCTGATCAACCTGGTTCCGGAAATGAAAAGATTCCAGGAATTAATTCACAGCCAGATCCTCTATGGGGGCATCATCGGTATGATATGGCACTCCATCAAAAACATCAGGGGGTTTTACCTGTATTTCTATGGGCTGATAATTCTGGGTCTCCAGCTTATGTTCATCCCTGATCCCCGCTATGCCTACCAGATAATGTTCTTCATTATGGTTGGTGCCGCATTTCTGGTGAACCAGATATATGAACTCATAAGGACATTGCGATCGTAGCATGGCACTGTCATCGCGAGCAAAGCGCGGCGACCCGCCAATTGTCATCGCGAGCGAAGCGTGGCGATCTCCGAGATTGCTTCGTCGGCCATGCCTCCTCGCAATGACACCCTTGTTTGTCATTGCGAACGGAGCGACAGCGAAGTGTGGCAATCTCTTCTGTTGTCATCCTTATAGTAAAAAACATTTCCATATGGTAACCTATAACCAAGACACATTAAGGAGAAGAAACACCTTGAAGACCCTTATTATCATACCCGCATACCAGGAAGCAAAGAACCTCCCCAAACTCTTCAAGGAACTAAAGGAGGTACCCCTGGACTTTGATGTTGTGGTCATCAATGACTGTTCAACCGACAATACCGAGGAGGTCTGCCACCAGCACGGGATTCCCGTGGTGACGCTGCCTGTCAACCTGGGAATAGGCGGAGCGGTGCAGACAGGATACAGATATGCCCTGAACCATGGCTATGATATCGCAGTNNNAAAGGCTATCAGTCCTCCCTCTCAAGACGTGCGGGGATCAAGTTTTTCACCGGGCTGATAAAACTTGTTACAGGCCAATATATATCCGATCCGACTTCGGGTTTCAGAGCCTGCAACAGGGAGCTTATCAAGCTTTTTGCAAACAACTACCCCAAGGACTACCCAGAACCTGAGACCATAGTTACAGCCTTGCGAAACAAATACCGTATTGCTGAGGTTCCTGTGATCATGCGTCCGAGACAGTCGGGAGAATCGTCCATTACAAAGAATCTCGCCGCCTATTACATGATCAAGGTCACCCTGGCTGTTATCATGGCAGCCATAGCAAGGAAGAATGGGGATGGTATTAAATGAGCAGTGTGTTGAGAGTAATCCTTGTAATCGGATCTGTGTGCTTTTTCATATTCATTTTGAATATGGTGAGAACCAAAAAGCTGGAACTCAAGTATGCCCTCACATGGATTCTCACCAGCTTCAGCTTTGTGCTGTTATCCCTTTTTCCAGAGATCCTGTTTTTTATTGCAGCGCTCATGCATGTTGAGTTGCCGGT
>LFSK01000004.1 GCA_001512555.1 Clostridiaceae bacterium DTU059
AGAGCTCTACCAAAGGTCTTTCAGGTCTCATTTCTTCATACTTAGTTAACAGAGCCTTATTCATGATAAAAAAGCCAATTAGGTGGGCAGGTTTCAAGAATCCTGTCTTTTAATGTATACCCATTTTTAAACACGTTGTCACAAAAAACAGCAAAATGAAGCCATATTATATTTTTTTACCGCACTTCCATCATATAATTAATTTGAGGAATTGCCAATAGATTTTCTCTAAATCCATGGTGATGAAGGTTGGCAACATCAGACGAATTTTGTATAGTCATATATATAAACAGTTTCAGGAGGTTAAGGATGATATGAAAATTGTGTTCGCTCCGGATTCCTTTAAAGGGACATTATCGTCCCTTCAGGTAATACAAATCCTTGAAAGGGCAGCGAAATCTCATTTTAGTGATCTTCAGGTGGTCAAAGTGCCCATCGCCGACGGGGGGGAAGGAACGGTAGAGGCTCTGATCACGGCAATGGGGGGAGAGTATAGGTATGCCCAGGTAACGGGACCTCTGGAAGGGATGTCTGTCAAGGCTATGTACGGTGTTTCCAAAAACGGGACTGCCATCATTGAAATGGCTCAGGCCTCCGGCCTGCCTCTTCTGGATGAAAACCAAAGAAATCCCTTGCTGACCACAACCTATGGCACGGGAGAACTGATACGGGTGGCTCTGGATGAAGGCATCAGGGAGTTCATCATTGGGATTGGCGGCAGCGCCACCAATGACGGCGGCATGGGAATGGCTCAAGCCCTCGGAATAGCTTTTTTAGACGGTGAGGGCAGGAATGTAGGATTTGGTGGCCAATACCTTTCTGAAGTCAGGCAAATTGTCATGGATGGGCTGGATCCAAGAATCAGGGAGAGCAAAATAACGGTTATCTGTGATGTCAGCAATCCGTTGACAGGACCTCAGGGCGCAACCTATGTATACGGGCCACAAAAAGGTGCAACTAAAGAGATGCTTGAGATTCTGGAAAAGGGTATGAAAAACTATGCCGGGGTAATTCAGAGGCAAATGGGAATTGATATGGACAGCATCCCGGGGGCAGGAGCCGCAGGGGGATTGGGTGCCGCCCTCACAGGACTCCTTGGTGCTGTTTTGAAGCCTGGCATTGAAGCCGTCCTGGAATTCACCGATTTTGACAGCCTCCTTGATGGTGTGAACCTGGTAGTCACAGGGGAAGGCAGGATTGATGAGCAATCGGTGTTTGGTAAGGTGCCGGTTGGCGTGGCCAAACGCTGTAAGGGTAAAAATATTCCCGTTGTTGCCATTTCAGGCATCATGGGCAAGAATGCCGGAGCTGTCTATGATTACGGGATCAATAGCATTATGACAACTGTAAACCGAGCCATGCCCCTCGAGGAGGCTCTGACGAATGCCGAAGAGCTGCTCTACGATGCTGCGGACAGAATGTTCCGCTTAATTAAGACGGGAATGGATATCCAAACCAGTATACATAAATAAGGCATTCATAGAGTTTATTTTGTATGATTATGGCATTAAAGCGCTGGCAGGGATCACGCCCTGACCAGCGTTTTTTGATTCTGCCCCTTCAAGTATTTTTATCAGGTTCAGGTGGAATGATAAGTAAACGCGTAGAGTATTTCATCACAGAGGAGGCTGTTAAAGTGACACATCACAACGAAACAATAGAATCCCTCAATCAGCTTTTACAGGGGGAGTACATGGCGGTTGAGAGCTTTAACAATTTTATATCCAGGCTTGAAGATGAAAAAGCAAAGCAAGTATTTAAGGACGTTCAAAAACATCATCGGGATAATATAGAAAAGCTTGCAGGCTATATCCAGGAGATTGGCGGACGCCCCCAAGAAAATCTTGGGCTCAAGGGAACAATGGGAGAAGTAAAGGTAAACATGGATCTGGGTCCGGATGCGAGCACCAGAGAAATAATAGAAAAGGCCATCGAGGGTGAGACCAAAGGTGTAAATATGGCCGAAAAGGTGCTGAGGGGAGAGCTGGACGAAAGATCCAGGGATATCGCCGGTGAAATACTGCATCAGGACAGGAACTCCATCAAAAAATTAAGGAGTCTGCAATAAATATACGGTTATTCAGGGAATACGTGACTCACAGGGTACTCCCGTCTGGCACAGACCGCAGGTAGAATATCCGTCGTAGCCGTAACGGTCATGGCAAATCTTTGCAATGACTTCCTTATGGTACTGGACGCATTTTTCCTTGTCATGGCCCTCAGGAGTAATGGCACCAGCCGGACAGCGCCTTATACAGGCAGTGCAGCCGTCCCCGGCCTTGCAGTATTCGTTGTATTTACTATAGGGTCGGGTTGTTTTCTTCAGGCGGCAATTTACAATTACCGAGCCGCAGCGCATGGCCTTGCCCTTTACTGAGATCAATCCGTCGCAAAGACCAAAGGTGCCAAGTCCTGATATCATTGCAGTATGGCGTTCGGACCAGTTGGATATCAGGTAAAACCGGTCTGAGTCTCCCCAGGAAAACTTTTCGCTGCACATGGGCGCCACGGCCTCATAGCCCATTTCCTTAAAGTATTCCTCAAGTGCCTTCGCAAGGCCGCGATTGCATTCCTCGCCGTAGACCCGGTTCATCTGCCATTCCATGGTAGAGCAATCTGTCTGTTCACGGTTAAGTCTCTTTGTGTCATCGGTTTGGGGCAGAACCCAGCTGATAACGCTTACATTTTTGGCATCAAAGGGATGGCCGTAGGTCTCCTCCAGCCACTCAACCGGCAGTTTATAAAACTGAGGGTCAATGTGCTGCTTATAAAATCCGTATAGCTCGTCATCACCATGGCTGATGCCCATTGCAGGCTCTCCGAAGGCAGGCTTGTCAAACACCTTCAACGTATTCTTGTCGGATTTCATATAGGCCTTGATGAATTCTTCTATTTTTCGTTCCATACAACATCCCGTCCCATGCGCTTTACTTATATACCCCGGGTCTGCCGCAAAGGCAGACTCAAGTATATTGTAGCACCGTAAAATGATCCTGCGCTGAAACATGCATAACATCTCAGGATTGGGCAAGGTATCAAAAAAGATGTCAATAAGGCTGTTTCACTCGTATACTATCGCCTCTACCTGACGTACTTCAGCCTCCCACCTGAAAACGTGCCCCGGCATGTTTTCTTAACGGTTCGTACCTTCTTAGGTTCAAGGCCTCTTTCAAATGAAAAAACTTGTGACATTTTATAACTATTGTTTTATTATTTTCATAGACAAAAAACGAGGAGAAGGGGTGCATTCTCCTATAAGATAATTAAGGAGATTGAAATGAAAAACATAATTACAGACAGACTAATCATCAGAAAGTTTGATAAAAATGATTGGCAGGATCTGCATGAATATCTGTCAGATGAAGAAGTTGTTAAATATGAACCATATGATATTTATTCAGAAGATCAGGCTAAGGAAGAAGCAGCCAAAAGGTCAAATGACGAGTCTTTCTATGCAGTTTGCTTAAAGGGAAATGGAAAGTTAATAGGTAACTTGTATCTGTGTAAAGGAGACTTTGATACATGGGAATTAGGATTTGTATTTAACAGGAAGTATCAGGGTAAAGGCTATGCCACAGAGGGTGCGAGAGCGTTACTTGACTATGCCTTCACACATTTGGGAGCAAGGCGTATTATAGCCATGTGTAATCCAAAGAATGAACGTTCCTGGAAGTTGCTTGAACGCTTACATATGAGACGTGAGGGTTTACTTTTGCAAAATATCTATTTTGAAACCGACAGAAATGGTGCGCCTATATGGCTTGATACTTACGAATATGCCATATTGAAAGAAGAATGGTGTAAATGGACAGGTTCATAATAAAACCAGGGGACAGTCCCCCTGGTGTATCTTTCCTAAAAAGACAGCGGATTCTGATTTTCAGAATCCGCTTTATTTCTTGGTCGGAGTGAGAGGATTGCCGTATGCTTCGCTTTGCTCGCATACTAACGCCTCGTCCTGACGGACTGCGGCCACTCGCCTAAAAACGTGCCCCTGGCACGTTTTCTTAACGGCTCGTGCCTTCTCAGGTTCAAATCCTCTCTCCAAACTACAGAATAAATAAAGCGGACTCCTTATTCTCGGAATCCGCTTTATTTTTTGGTCGGAGTGAGAGGACTTGAACCTCCGGCCTCTTGGTCCCGAACCAAGCGCTCTACCACCTGAGCCACACCCCGACGGCAACATACGGTATTTTAGCACATTTCTTCGCCCGGAGCAATGACAAATTGTGAAGGCTTCGAGCAAAGAATATTATATGACGGAATGGTTGTGAATTCAAGTTAATTGTTGCCCGAGTGTGGCTCTGGTAAATACGAGAGACCTTTTCATCATGGCTCTATGGTGGCCGGGTTGGTAAACACCCGCTGGTTGGCCTTGCGGATGCCGTTTTCAAACCTAAGCCTGAAGCTCTCCTGATGGTGGATATCAACAGAGGAGGAGCCCACCATCACATCCAGGATGCAGTCCTCCAGCCCGAGTTCGTAGTCCTTGTTGTGATAGCACAGGGAATCATAGAGGATATCAAATCTTACCGTGACTCGTTGCCCTTTCTTAAGAGAAACCCTTTTATAGGCTTTCAGCTCCCGTTCTGGATGTATGACTGAAGTGTAGCGTTTTCGGACATATATTTGAATCACTTCGTCGCCATCATAGGGTCCCTCGTTAAATACCGTCACCCTGACACAGATTCGATCATCTTCTTTGCTGAAGACAGCCTCCTCATACCTGAAGCTGGAGTAGCTCAGGCCATAACCAAAGGGGTACAGGGGTTTGGTATCCATTTCCAGATAGGTGTTTCTCCAAAACTGGGTTTTGCCTGTGGCATGCTGAGAATAATAAACAGGAAGCTGCCCAAGGCTTCTGGGAAGGGAAACCGGAAGCCTGCCCCCAGGATTGTATCTTCCGAACAGGGCATCTGCAATGGCATCGGCGCCTTCCATTCCGGGACGCCATGCCTCCAGGATAGCGTCCATCTCCTGACTCTCAAAGGTAAGTTCTAAAGGCCTTCCATTACTCAAAACCAGGATGATGGGCTTACCAAGCTTTCTCAATTCTTTCAAAAGGGTTCTTTGCTCATCGGAAAGACCGATTTTGACACGATCCACCGATTCGCCGCTGTCGTTTTCATAGCCTATGCCGCTGGTGTCGCCGCACACCGCAATAACCACATCGGCTTTTGAGGCAGCTTCCACTGCTTCCTCCAGGGCATAGAAATCGGGATCATGGTTGTAATCGGTGGTATCCTTAAGGCCGGGAGCAAGATATACCCGGGTTTTACTGCCCACTCTTTCACAAATAGCCTGGTATACGGTTTTAACATCATGATACAGATCCTCAAAACGGGTATCCTTTCGTTTCAGGAAAACCGAGGTGGGGATGATCTCTCCCTCTAAGGCTTCCGACAAATGGTACATGAACTCGATATGGGAGGGGTAGGAATAATCGCTGTATGCGAATTCCTTTTTATCGGCAAGCGGTCCTACCACAGCGATACTTGCGATATCGGGGGACAGGGGGAGAAGATTATCCTTGTTCTTTAGCAGAGTGAGGGACTGGCGGGCCATTTCACCTGCAATCTCCCGGTGTTTTTTGCAGCAGACAGTCTCCTGAACACGATCCACATCCACATAGGGATTGTCAAAGAGGCCAAGGCGGAACTTGATGGACAACATCTTTGAAACAGCCCGATCTATTATAGAGATGTCAATACGACCCTGTTCCACCAGTGGTTTCAAACCATCATTCAGGCTGTGCTCCAGAAGCTCCATCTGGATCCCTGCCTTAAGAGTCAATTCGATGGCCTCATCCAGGGTTTCGCAATACTGGTGGAACTCCTTCACCAGTTTAATGCCGCTGCCGTCCGCCATCAAAAGCCCGTTAAACCCCAGCTTCTTCCGCAGGATATCAACCAAAAGTTCCTCCGAGACATGGCAGGGCATATCATGCCATTCATGGTAAGCTGCCATGACACAGGCAGCATCTGCCTCGCGGATGGCTGCTTCAAAGGGAACAGCATAGCTATCAAGGATCTCTCTTTTCGTAGCGTGGATGGGGGCGCAGTTTCGCCCGCCGTCACTGATACCCTGAGCGGCAAAATGCTTCAGGGTGGCAGCAATACCCTGATTAAGGGAATCTGACTGGAGGCCTTTTGTGTAGGCCATACCGCATTGTGTAACAAGATAGACGTCCTCGCCATAGGATTCTTCATATCGTCCGAAGCGATGATCCCGGACTACATCCACCACGGGAGCCAATGCAAGCCGTTCGCCCGTTGAAAGCATTTCTTTTCGCACCGCATCTCCCATCTGTTGTACCAGTTCCTCGTTAAACATGGCGGCAGCGCCTATATTCTGTGGAAACAGGGTGTGATCCCGACTCAGAACCCCCGAAGTGGCCTCGGTCACGAACAGAGCAGGAATTCCCAGACGTGTCTTCTCCACCAGATGTTTTTGAATCCTGTTGATGACAGCAGCCATCTGCCCAGGTTTAAGCTCTGTCTCCCCGCCAATACGGTTGAGATAACCGCAACCATGGGGAATGTTGGCCGAAGCTTTTTCCTCGGAAAAGGTAAGGGTATGGCGGTCGGTCATCACATCAAGCAGGCTGGCCCATGTCATCTGGGCTATTTTTTCGTCCAGGGTCATTCTGGAGAGCAAATCCTTAACGCGATCTTCCACGGGCTTTGAAGGGTTCTTATAGATCATGTGTTTACGTCCTCCATTCCTCTTTGTAGTTTTGCGGTTTGTGGGCTATTACCGGGCAATTTATTGTGCCAGCTATATGTCATCATATTTAATGATACAGGCATGGTTCATAAAAGTAAAACTCATTCAGAATGAAAATTATTCAAAATGTACAAATGCCTATTGCAATCAGGAATAAATTAGGGTAGACTTAATAATGTCAGATTAATAAGTGTTGGAGGTGGGGTAACCATGGCATACCTTCTTGGCATCGACATAGGTACATCAGGTACAAAAACAGTTTTGTTTGATGAAAAGGGAGCAACTATAGCGAGCGATACCCAGGAATATCCGTTGTATCAGCCTAAAAACGGATGGGCCGAGCAAGACCCGGAGGACTGGTGGAAAGCTACATACACATCGACCCGCAATGTGCTTGCAAAGAGCGGAGTCAACCCCAGGGAAATCAAGGGTATAGGTCTTTCAGGGCAGATGCATGGTTTAGTTCTTCTGGATGGGGACAACAAGGTGTTGAGAAGATCCATCATTTGGTGTGATCAGCGCAGTGCTCAGGAATGTGAAGAGATTACCTCTCTTGTAGGGGCTAAGCGGCTGATCGAGATCACAGCCAATCCTGCTCTCACAGGCTTTACAGCCTCCAAGATCAAATGGGTTATGAACAACGAGCCCGAGATATATGAGAAGGCGCGTAAAATCCTGTTGCCCAAGGATTACATCCGTTTCTGCCTGACCGGGGAGTACGCTACCGAGGTATCGGATGCCAGCGGCATGCAGCTCTTGGATGTGCCCAACCGCAAATGGAGCGATGAGGTTCTCCAGAAGCTGGGAATTGACAAGGACATGCTTGGAAAGGTGTATGAGTCCCAGGAGGTTACCGGAACAGTCAGCAAAAGGGCAGCGGAGCTTACAGGGCTGGCTGAGGGCACCGTTGTTGTTGGCGGCGGCGGCGATCAGGCTGCTGGTGCTGTCGGTAACGGAATAGTTAAGCCGGGAATTATTTCTTCAACAATAGGAACATCGGGTGTGGTATTTGCCTATACCGACAAGGTGAGCATCGATCCCAAAGGCCGTGTCCATACCTTCTGCCATGCTGTACCCAACACCTGGCACATCATGGGTGTTACCCAGGGTGCAGGTCTGTCCCTACAGTGGTTCAGGAATAATTTCTGCCATGAGGAGATTTCTTCCGCTGGTCTTCTGGGAGTTGACCCATACTACCTGATAGATAAAGCAGCTGAAAAGGTTGCCATTGGTGCCGGTGGACTGGTTTACCTGCCCTATCTCATGGGTGAAAGAACACCGCATCTTGATCCTGATTGCAGAGGTGTGTTCTTTGGTATTTCCGCTAAACACACCAAGCGCGAATTCTTAAGAGCTGTTATGGAAGGCGTGGCTTACAGCCTCAAGAATTGTCTTGATATAATAAAGGAAATGGGTACCGATATCAATGAGGTTCGGGCATCAGGCGGTGGTGGAAAGAGCCCGCTGTGGAGGCAAATCCAGGCCGATCTCTTCGGGAATCCCATCTGCACTGTGAACTCCAGTGAAGGTCCCGCCCTGGGTGCCGCTCTTCTGGCAGGCGTGGGTTCCGGTGTATATAAGAGTGTTCCCGAGGCCTGTGACCAGACCATCAGCGTTGTTACACGCCAGGATTACGACATGGACAACCATAAGAGCTACCAGGAGTTCTACAAGCTGTATAACGATATTTACCAGTCATTGAAAAAAGACTTTAAAACTCTGGCCAGACTGAACCAGAACTGATTTTGAGGTGTATTCTTTGAGAGAAGCGAGGACGGGAAATAACAAATTTTTAAAAGAGCTGAATCAAGCCATCATACTGGATCTGATCAGAACCACGGAGGGAGTTTCCCGAAAGGCTCTGGCCGATCGTACCGGATTGTCAGCCACCGCAACGGGAGCTATTGTGAAAGAGCTTCTCAAGTCCCAGTTCATAAGGGAAGTAGGGGAGGGTGAATCCTCCGGAGGCAGAAAGCCGGTCATGCTTGAGATAAACCCCAATTCCTACTATGCCTTTGGTTTTGACATAGATATGAGGTTTATCTATGCAGTGGTACTGGATATCACTGGAAAGGTGCATTATGAGGAGAGGTGGGAGAACCGTTCCCATCTCAGCCCAGAGGAAGCAGTAGAGCAGATCGGGCGGATATTTGATTCCGTGGTACGGGATCTAAGGCTAAGGAAGGACAGAATTCTGGGGGTTGGTGTATCCATACCCGGAATGCTGGACATAACTACCCGGAGGATATACCTTGCACCAAACCTGGGGTGGACCAATGTGGATATCAGGGAAAGCCTGAGTGAGAAGCTCGATGTTCCCGTCTATCTTGATAACGAGGCCATGTGTTCGGCATTTTGTGAAAACTGGCTGGGCATATGCAGGGGTGTGGAAGATTTCATCTGTATCAATATCGAATCGGGTATAGGTGCTGGTATTTTTGTAAGAGGCAAGATCTATCGAGGCCATACCGGAAGCGCAGGTGAAGTGGGCCATATCTCTGTGGATGAAAACGGTCCCAGGTGTAAATGCGGAAATGTGGGCTGTATTGAAACCCTGGCATCAATAAACGCCATGGCAGAAAAGTACAGGGAACTTATATCAAAGACCCACCCGGATGCTTCTGAAAACACTATCGACGAGAATTTTGATGCTCTTCTGCAAGGTGCCCATGAGGGAGACCAGACATGCCTGAAGATTTTCAAAGGGGCTGCAAAAAGTTTGGGAAAAGCCATTGGATATCTCATCAATGCCTTTAACCCGCAGACCATTGTCATTGGTAAGAAGTTTCCTAAATATTCCGAGCTGGTTCTTGATGATATTGCCCTGTCCGCATCGAAAACGGCTTTAACACACCTGGCAGAAAGCTGCAGCATTGTTCCATCAAGTTTTGGAGAAAACTCTTCAGCACTGGGAGCAGCCATCATACCTGTTCGAAAGCTCTTTGGCAAATAGCCGGGGCACAAACACGCGATACTTTTTAAGTTTGACTTATAAAACCATAAACAAGGAGGGTTATCATTATGTCAGAATTTTTCAAAGGAGTCGGCAAGATTCAATATGAAGGACCGGAATCAAAAAATCCTTTAGCGTTCAAGTACTACAACCCGGACGAGGTTATCAACGGCAAGACCATGAAGGAGCACCTGCGCTTTGCAATTGCCTACTGGCACACATTCCAGGCCAGGGGCTCAGACATGTTTGGAGCAGGAACAGCCGTAAGACCCTGGGATCACATCACCGATCCCATGGAACTGGCTTATGCCAAGGTAGATGCCAATTTTGAGTTCTGCGAAAAGCTGGGTGTACCGTTCTTCTGTTTCCACGACAGAGATATTGCCCCTGAAGCCGACACGCTCCAGGAAACCAACAAGCGTCTTGATAAGGTTGTTGAAAAGATCAAGGATCGCATGAAGAACAGCGAAGTGAAGCTGCTTTGGGGAACCACCAACGCCTTTAGTCATCCCCGGTTTGCTCATGGCGCCTCCACATCCAACCATGCCGATGTTTTCGCTTATGCTGCATCCCAGGTTAAAAAGGCTATGGAGATCACTAAGGAACTGGGTGGAGAAAACTATGTGTTCTGGGGAGGCCGTGAAGGCTACGAGACATTGCTCAACACTGATATGAAGCTTGAGCTGGACAACCTGGCCCGTTTCCTGCACATGGCTGTTGATTATGCAAAGGAAATCGGATTTGATGGCCAGTTCCTGATAGAGCCCAAGCCGAAGGAACCCACCAAACATCAGTACGACTTCGATGCAGCCACAGTAATTGGTTTCTTGAAGAGCTATGGCCTGGATCCATACTTCAAGCTCAACATTGAAGCAAATCATGCAACGCTGGCCATGCATACATTCCAGCATGATCTGAGAGTGTCCAGAATAAACAACGCTCTGGGAAGCATTGACGCCAACCAGGGTGACATGCTGCTAGGCTGGGATACTGACCAGTTCCCCACCAACCTCTATGATACCACTCTGGCCATGTATGAAGTGATCATGATGGGCGGATTCACCAAGGGCGGTCTCAACTTTGATGCCAAGGTTCGCAGGGCTTCCTTTGAACCTGTTGATTTGTTCTATGGTCATATTGCAGGTATGGACGCTTTCGCAAGGGGCTTTAAGGTTGCCGCAAGACTTGTGGAAGATCGTGTATTCGAGGACTTCATCGCTAAGCGTTATGAAAGCTACACCAACGGTATCGGCAAGGACATTGTTGAAGGAAAGGTAGGCTTTAAGGAACTGGAAGCTTATACCCTTAAAAATGGTGAGCCGAAGCTGACATCCGGACGCCAGGAAATGCTGGAATCCATATTCAACCAGTATCTTTTAGAAACAAAGTAATTCTCCTGAATCAATTAAGGAGCCGCATGTTGCGGCTCCTTTTAATATCAATTTACTGAATGGATCAAAGATCCCTGTGGGTAAAGCGTCGTTTGTTTGAGGCATAATCGGCTACAATATGGCCATCACCTATAAGCTTGTATTTATATGTTACAAGGCCATCTAACCCAACGGGTCCGCGGGCGTGAATCTTATTGGTGCTGATGCCCACCTCGGCACCAAAACCGTATCTGAAACCATCGCTGAACCGGGTCGAACAGTTGGCAAATACATTACCTGAATCCACATATTCCAGGAAATGGTTTATATTCTCCTCGCTTTGTGAAACAATGGAGTCGGTATGGCCGGAGCCATAGGTATTGATATGTTCTATAGCGTCATCCAGTGAGTCCACAATCCTTATGGAGAGTATATAATCAAGGTATTCTGTCTTCCAGTCTTCTTCTGTGGCTTCCTTACATGATATGATTTGCCGGGTTCTTTCACATCCCCTGATCTCCACCGATTTTGCATCAAGAGCTTCTTTCAAAGCAGGTAAAAAACTCTTTGCCATATCCTTATGAACCAGCAGGGTTTCCAGGGCATTGCACACTGCAACATACTGGGTCTTGGAATCCGTGACAATCTCCACAGCCCTTTTTACGTCAGCGTTCCTGTCAACATAGACATGGCAGATACCATCTGCGTGCCCCAAAACCGGGATCCTTGAATTGTCCATGATATATCGAACGAATTCATTGGAGCCGCGGGGGATGATAAGATCAACATATTCATCCAGGGCAAGCATTTCATTGACCTCGTCCCTGCTTTCCATAAGATTTATCCAATTCTCCGGCATCCCGGCTTCCTTAGATGCTTCTGAAATAATCTGGGTCAGTATGCGGTTGGTCAGCATGGCTTCCCTGCCGCCCTTGAGAAGAACGGCATTCCCGCTTTTTAAGCATAATGTGGATATCTGAACCAGCGCATCGGGCCTTGATTCGAAGATAATGCCGATCACACCTATGGGGCAGCTCACCCTATAGAGCCTCAAACCATCATCCAACTCCCGGGCAAGCAGTTTCTTGCCCACAGGATCTTCAAGATCAATCAGGCTATGAATACCTTCTACCACATCATTGAGCTTCTTCTCATCGAACTTAAGCCTCTTAAGAAGCGGAGCGGCAAGATTCTCGGAAGCGCTTCTCTCCATATCCTGTGTATTGGCTTTAAGGATTTCTTCCTTTCTTTCCAGCAACGCCTTTGCAATTTTCTCAAGAGCGTTGTTTTTCAATTCAGTGGAGACTCCCTGCATAAGTATGGAAGCCTTTTTAGCCTGTATCGCCATTGACCTGGTATCCATTTCTATCCCTCACCGTGTAACATTTATTTCTGGAACCATTATCCATTAACCTATTAACAAATTAGTATTATCATACCATGAAATGTGCATGAAGTGAATAGTTCACACCCGAAGGGCAATGCTCTTTACTGATCCAAAAAAATACTTTCTTGACGAGACTGTGGGTAGCTTATAAAATATGACTTGTATCTTTTTTAGAATACTTTTTGCTATATATACAGTAAGGCAGGTATCCAATCCAATGGCAGATTCAGAACTTATGAGGGAGATTGAGAGAAGGCGGACCTTTGCCATCATATCCCATCCGGACGCAGGTAAGACCACCTTGACAGAGAAACTTCTTCTATATGGGGGAGCTATCCATATGGCCGGTTCGGTCAAGGCGAGGAAGGCTTCCCGGCATGCCACGTCCGACTGGATGGAGATAGAGAAGCAACGTGGTATTTCAGTAACATCCAGCGTTATGCAATTCCAGTATCAGGGTTACTGCATTAATATTCTTGACACACCTGGTCACCAGGATTTCAGTGAAGACACTTACCGTACGCTGGTGGCGGCAGACAGCGCTGTGATGCTCTTAGATGGTGCAAAGGGCGTTGAAGCACAGACCATAAAGCTCTTCCATGTATGCAGCATGAGAAAGCTTCCCATCTTCACATTTATCAACAAGATGGATAGAGCCAGCAAGGATCCCTTTTCATTGATGCAGGAACTGGAGGACGTTCTGGGTATCCGTTCCTATCCAATAAACTGGCCTATCGGCACCGATGGCGATTTCAAGGGTGTATATAACAGACAGCTCCGGCAGATAGAGCTTTTCACCGGTGATAGATCTCATGGACAGGCTATTGTTACCTCAACTAAGGGATCGGTGGAAGATCCGGTATTTAAGGAGCTTCTCGGGGAGCCCTATTATTCCAGACTGGTTGAGGAAATAGAGCTATTGGATATGGCCGGAGACGAGTTTGATCTTGGCAGGGTTTTAAAGGGTGAATTGACTCCCATCTTTTTTGGAAGTGCCATGACCAATTTTGGAGTGGCCCCGTTCCTGGAAGAATTCCTGAAAATGGCTCCGCCTCCCGGACCACACATCTTCGGCGATGAAATCATCAGTCCCGAGGATCAGAATTTCACCGGTTTCGTGTTTAAGATCCAGGCTAATATGAATCCAAAACACAGGGACAGGATCGCATTCATGCGGATATGTTCCGGCGTATTCCAGCGGGGAATGCAGGTTATTCACAGCGGATCGGAAAAACCCATACGTCTGGCACAGCCCCAGCAGCTTATGGCACAGGAGCGTGAATTCATAGAGAAAGCCTATCCGGGAGATATTGTCGGACTTTTTGATCCGGGCATATTCCGGATCAGTGACACCCTGAGCGATAGGGGAGGCTTGACATTTGCGGGTATACCGAGCTTTCCAGCTGAACATTTTGCCAGGGTTTCGGCAAAGGACACCATGAAGCGCAAACAATTCCTCAAAGGCATCACCCAGCTGGCCCACGAAGGAGCGATCCAGGTTTATCAGGAACCTGACATAGGTATAGAGGAGTTCGTGGTGGGAGCAGTGGGTGTCCTGCAGTTCGAGGTTCTTGAATACAGGCTGAAGAATGAGTATTCAGTGGATCTGAAGCTTCAACAGCTTCCACACCGCCATGCCCGCTGGATAGTATCAGCCCCATCTGAGCCTAATCAGCTGAACCTGACCTCTTCCACCAAGCTTGTCAGGGACAGCCGGGGAAATCCTGTTTTGCTTTTTGAGAATGAGTGGTCGGTTCAATGGGCTAAGGACAAGAACAAAGGGCTTGAGCTGAGCGACATTTCGCCTTGATGCGTACTAGAAGTGAGAAGTGAGAAGTGAGCGAGATTGCTTCGTCGGCAGTGCCTCCTCAAAATGACGTAAGTGGTGTCATTGCGGGTGGAACGCAGTGGAGCGTGGCAATCTCCGATTGTTTCGTCTATACTTTTTGGCAGGCAGGACATGTGGAAAGGGACGGATGCCTCTCGTATGAAGAAGCTGCTCCGTCCCTTTTCCAAACACTTTACCGGTGGTTTGCTCTTTTAAGGCCTGTAAGCCTCATCTGGGGGCATGATATTCACACCGGAGCCCATGAGGATGTCCACAGCCTTATTTAAATCTTCAACCTTGATGACCACATTGGCCATTCCAGCCTTTGAACTTCCCGTGAAAGCGTACATGTATTCAATGCTTATGTTGTTTTCCTCCAGAATGCTCAATACCCGGGCAAGGCTGCCAGGAGAATCGTCAATGGTGATGCCTATAACTTCTGTTGCACCTACTGAAAACCCGTCTTTTTTAAGAATGCCGGCTGCACCGACGGGATCATTGACGATAAGCCTTAAAATTCCGTATTCTGTGGTATCGGCGATGGAAAGTGCGCTGATATTGATCCCTGCTTTACCAAGTACTCTGGTCACTTCTGCCAATCTGCCGGACTCGTTTTCAAGAAAGACGGTCAACTGTTTGATGAGCATGCACATCACTCTCCCGACTGGATTATCCGGTATGAATCGTTAATTTGCATGACTACCGGATATGAACATTTTACCACATTTTGCAGGGCAATAACAGCGGGTATTGATCAGGGGAGAAGAAGAACCTGGCCTTCATATATGATGCCTTGCGGGATTTGGTTGATTCGCCGGATCTTGAAAATATTTTCCCTGATATCACCTGTGCAATGAAGCGAAGCTATCTTCCAAAGGGTATCACCTTTCTGAACCCTGATCGTTTTGTATGACTGATGCTCCTCGGAAACGGCCCCCGCACTGATAATCATGGAGACAAGAAACAAAACCATGAAAATGGATGCGAGGAAGAAAAAGAATCTTCTTTTGTTAACCAGCCTGTAGTGCCTATACATACCATCACCCCGACTGAACATGTGTTCTTTTATTATATTTTAGCGAACAATTGTTCGCCTGTCAATATAAAACGAACATTTGTTTGACATTTATTTGTGTATTATATATAATCAAGATAAACAGACGGTATTGCCTGTATTTACTAGAAGAAAAACGGAGGGATGGGGAATGCGTCGTCGTGATCCGGAGAAACAACAACAAATCTTGGATTTTGTCAATCGGCAGGTGGCAGAAAAGGGATATCCCCCTTCTGTGAGGGAAATTTGCCGGGCAGTCGGGTTCAAGTCGACTTCCACAGTCCATGCCTATCTTAAAAAGCTCGAAGAAGAAGGACTGATCGAAAAGGATGCCACAAAGCCCCGGGCTCTGAGAATACTTGACGATAAGCGTACCAGCCTGGAAGGATATATATCGGATCGGGAAATAGAAAACATACCCGTCCTGGGAAAGATCACTGCCGGTCAGCCCATACTGGCAGTGGAAAATGTTGAAGAAACATTTCCTGTCCCGGTGCAGTATCTTCATAATTCAACAGTATTTATGCTGAAAGTACGGGGCGACAGCATGATCAATGCGGGTATTCTGGATGGAGACTACATCATGGTGAAACAGCAGAACACCGCCAATAACGGCGACATCGTAGCTGCTCTCATCGGTGATGAGGCCACAGTCAAGACTTTCTACAAAGAAAAGGGTCACATCAGGCTTCAACCCGAAAACCCATCCTATGAGCCCATTATTGTTGAGGATGATCTGACTATTTTAGGTAAGGTCATCGGCTTGTTCAGAAAGTATTAATTACCGGTACGCAGATGGCTAATTGGCAATAGTATGTAAAGAGGTATTGCTATAAGCTGAGCAAGAGGATAAAAATAAGAATTGCTGAAACGTTTGTCAGCACAGATGGAGCAATCATACCATCTATATGACATTATACGAGAAGAGGTAGTATTAGTTGGTAACTATTTACGATATTGCTAAAAAGGCCGGGTTTTCACCAACAACTGTATCGAAAGCGCTTAATGACTATCCTGATATCAGTGCAGCCACAAAAATGAAAATTCGTGCCATTGCACGTGAGTTGGGGTATACTCCCAATTCAAGCGCACGGGCACTGGCTACCAGCAAATCATGGTTGATAGGTATATTGTATAACGAGGATCAAGGCCTCGGGATTCGTCATCCCCATTTTTCAGAGATCATAGAGAAGTTTAAGGAACGAGTTGAGGAAGCAGGCTATGAACTCATATTCATAGGCAAGAGGATAGGGGAAAGGCATAACTCGATTTACGAGCACTGTCTCTACAGGGGAGTGGATGCGGTATTTATAGCTAACGCCCCTGGAGTGGACGGGCTGGAGGATCTTATAAACAGCCGCATACCATGCATTGCCAGTGAGCCTGTTTCCGATCAGGTTACCTGTGTATTATCAGATAATGTTGAGGGGTCAAAAAGGGCTGTCGACTACCTTTATTCAATGGGGCACAAGAGGGTGGCTCATATTGCAGGCCCTACCAATGCCGCCGCAAGCCAGGAAAGGATATTGGGCTATAAGATGTCGGTTAAGGCTCATGACACCGATTATGGCGATGGTATCATTGAGGTAGCCAGCCAGTACAATTTCAAGAGCGGTTACGAAGCCATGCAAAGGCTTCTGGATATGCCCCAGCCTCCCACCGGAATCTTCTGTGCTTCCGATCTCCTTGCATGTGGAGCCATTGCGGCTGCCAGGGAACGTGGTGTTTATATACCCGAGGATATCTCAATTATCGGGTTTGATGATATCGAGGTTGCAGCCTATGTGGTACCTTCACTCACAACTGTCAGGCAGAACAGAGCCGAGATCGGACTGACCTGTGCGGAATTATTGCTTAAAATGCTGGATGGATCCAATGTCGATCCTGAGAGTATCAGGATACCCACCCGGCTGATCATCAGGAATTCCTGCCGAAGGTACGCAGGATGATGGATTGTTCAGAACTCGAAGCAGGCTCCCCGCCTGGTGACTGGCTGAAAAGCGCCAAAGCCGGGATGGATTGCCTTTTTTTCTTCTATGGTTCTCATGATGCTATAGTCATCTAAAAAATGCATGGGGAATATGATTTTTGCTCCCACATGCTCAATAAAGTATTCGGCTCCCAGAAGCGCATTTGATTCCTGTCTGGGATCGGTGGTTAAAAAGGCGATATCGATTTTTACGCCCTTGAGTTGTTCTATCTCTCTTTTAAATCTGGCCGCCATATCATTGTTCCATGCCTTAGGTTCCCCATCCCAGTGCCACCAGTTGAGATCTCCGGCATGATAGATCACCACCCCGTTAACCTCCACCAGAAAAGCAACCCCTTCATCGGTGGATTTCAGGGCGAATACATTGACGCCCTCATCGGGAAAAGCCCTCATTCCTGGTTTCATCACGGTATTTCCCGGATGATACTTTCGGGGAATGTCCCATGAGAGAATGTATTTAATTCGGGGAATATTCTCACGCCAACTGAGAATGACCGGATTGAAATGATCCTGGTGGCGGTGGGAAGAAAAGACCAGGGTGTCAAAATCCTTGATTTCTTCGGGTTCAATAACCCCGGTGTTCAGGGATCTCACTTCACCTTCGGGTTTATCCAGATAATAGTCAAACACCAAAAGCCTGTTGTCAAGCTGGACGGCATAGCCGCTGTGATAGAGGTAGTGAACCTTTATTCTTCCGTTCAACAGGATCCCTCCTCATTTTATGTTCTATTTGTTTGTAGCCCCTCCCAGAACCTTTAACATGGATTTCATACCCTCTGTAGCCTTAATGTTTCCGTCCGGGAAAACCCATAATGCCTCAACACCCTCCAGTTCATCAGCCAGCTTGCGGCTTTCCTCATAGGGAAGCAGGAAGAGGGTTGTGGACAAAAAATCTGCTTCCCCGGAATCCCTGACGTGAACCGTGACTGAGCGGTAATGGTCTGCCGGCATCAGGGTTTCAGGATCAATCAGATGGTGGTATATCCTGCCATCTACCTTGTAGTATCTCTGGTAATCACCGCTGGTAACCACCGAACCCCGGTTTATGTATACCGTATCGAGGGTGGAACCTTCCCGGTTGCTCATATCACCGTCAGGATCAAGTATGCCGATACCCCATTTTGAACGTGTATTGTCCAGTGGCTCTCCAACTACTTTGACATTTCCTCCTGCACTGATAAGGAAGGAGGAGTATCCCTGCTCCTGTAGCTCCCTTGCCACAATCTCAACGGCAAAACCCTTTGCAACTGCTCCCACATCAATCCGCATGTTCTTATCAGGCAGGAAAACAGTCCTGGCATCGGGATCCACAATGACTTTATGGATGTCGCAAAACTTTTGGGCTTCAATAAGTCTTTCCATAGGGGGAAGGCTGGCATCGTCGGGATTATTCAGGCCATGTTCCCTGTACTCATGCCATATACTGAGCACTGGGCCCATTGCGATATTGACGGTTCCGCCGGTTCTATCATGCCATGCCTTTGAGAATTCTATAAGATCGATGATCTCCTGACTGACCCTGACAGGTTCGACGCCTGCATTATCGTTAATGGTTTTGATATTGTTGATCCCGTCATAGTCGTTATAGATATCGAAAAGCCTGTGGAGTTCCATGAACCGCGTTTCCCCTGATTTGGCCATGCCCTCGAACTCGCTCTGGTTTTTGGCATATCCAATGAATTGAACAACCGTATCAAAGGATCCTAAAAACTCATAAGAATACTTGGTATAGCCGGCCATAGGGTTGCTGCACCCTTGCAGCATGGCAGCAAGAATCACAAGCCATATAACTGCTATCGATCTGATTTTATTCCTAAACACAATTGGTTCTCCCATCCTTGCAGAAACAGGATAATCATTATTCTTCGGCTCACCTAAAGCCATTCAATAACTTCGGTCATCGCCCGGGTGGCGATACTCACAGGAAGCTGGGACAGGTATTTTTTGCACCTTTCCACGTACTTCTTTTTCAGCACATGGGAATCCTTCTGGCCTCCTGAGGATGTGACCTTTTTAAGAATCTGCCGGACATCCTTTTTCCCGTCAAAGTACTCTTCAATTTCACCCCTGAGCCCCGGGTTGTTTCTAACGGCATAAATAACAGGAAGGGTGACAATGCCTTCTTTAAGATCGTTAATCACAGGCTTTCCCTCAATCCGCTCATTTGATTCTATATCAAGAATATCGTCCTTGATCTGAAAAGCGGTGCCAAAGCTCATGCCGAAGCGACCGAAAAGCTTCAGGCTTGTTTCGTCAAGATCCCCGGCCTTTGCTCCTAAGAGGCTGGCTGCCGAAAAAAGTATGCCGGTTTTCCGCATGATGCGTTTCAGATAGACATGAACGCTGGCAAACTCATATTTTCCCAGATACTGATCAACCTCGCCTTCACAAAGCATGCTGACAGCTCTTGCCACCACATCAAGACGTTCGGGTTCAAGCCCTGTCTCTACCAGCAGTCGGAGGGATTTTGCCAGAAGGTAGTCCCCGGTGTAAACTGCAAGGTTGATGCTGTGTTTCTCAGCCAGGGTGGGCTGCCCCCGTCTGGTTTTTGCGCAATCGATAATGTCGTCGTGTATGAGGGTTGCGGTGTGCAGTATCTCCACTGAGGCCGCAGCGGGAAAGACCACCTCACGCCTGTAATTGCCTGACATGGCTGTAATGATGGTGAAAGCGGGGCGCAGGCGTTTCCCACCGGAAAGCACTGCGCTCCTGCAGGCCGTTTGCAAGAATTCATTTCGTGAAGAGAGCTTTTCTGCCAGGTATTCCTCGAATGCCGCAAGTTCTTCTTTTATCTCAGGGTAGTTATCCCACAAATTGCTTTACCTCCAAATTCCTAGAAAGACCTAGTCCCAGCGATCCAGGCCACCTTTGAAAAACAGCCTGAGTCTTCTGTTCTTCCGCCAGGATTCCCATACATTGTTGAGCCAGGGGATCAGATAATAGTCAAGGCCGAAGGCTCTGCCCGCCCCGCCCATGACGGCTATGGAGGCGAATACCATCCACCATGTATCAATGTAAAGCCCGGTTGATGTGACGAACATGGTCAATAGCCCCAGCGAAACAGCCGAGGCAACAAAGCTTAAGGCGCCGCCAAGCAGCATGAGCCCTATACCTATCTCCAGGATCACCACAAGGATCTGGAAGAACATAGCCACACCATCATTTGCCAGCACAACATTTCTGAGGAACCAAGGTATCAGGTTAAAGTCGCCAAAATGGAACAGATCCACTTTAGCAAACTCCACAGCGGAGATGGCGGTTCCATCCACCACCTTGCTTTCAACCCCTAACAGGAAATTGATAATGCCTGTTTTTATGCTGAAGGTTTCCTCGATCTTTGTGATATAGAGGGCAGAACCCGTGGCTGCACTGTGTGAATCGCCGGCCATACCCAGAAACTCTGCCAGCTTCGGGTTGGTGAACCAGCCTTCGAGAGCCTTCTTTATGCCCTCATAGAGCCACATCCCGCCAAGGAAAAGCCGAAGAGGAGTCGTCCACCAGGCACGCATATTGGTGGTATAATGTTTTTCTATCAGGTTTTTACGCTGTTTGCGATTAAGGATCTCATGATAGAGATACACAGCTGGACCCCTAAAGCCTGTTATCGTCCAGAGATAATGAATGTTCACCATGAATTTCATGATAATGGACAGCCACCGTCCCAGGCTTCTGCCCATGATTTCGGACACTGCAAAGTAATTTCCGACGCTAACCATGATGCCGTGCATCTTCACCTGAATCTTGCTTTGTTCTTCGCCCCGGATGTCGTTCAGTATGTTTCTGGCCACGCCGTTACCTGTTTGTATGGCGTTTTCGACCATGGCGGGGTATAGGTTATTGTTTTCATCCAAGAAACCCGA
>LFSK01000040.1 GCA_001512555.1 Clostridiaceae bacterium DTU059
ATAAGGAATTGACATAAACCTTGGCAACAGACCGTTTATCCTTTTATTTACTACATTTCAACTGGCTGCAGTTGTTATAATGAGCTTATTTTTTATACGCAATTGCATCAATTTGAGCATGAAGCCCATCTGGACCACCAATATGTGCAAAATCTGTCTGGATGGTTTTTCTTGCGGGATATTTACCAGCGAAACGTTCATTAAAAACCTTTTCAATGATAGGTATAAACCATGGGTCTCTTAATAAAACATCTACCTTAACCACAGATTCTAAAGTCAAACCAATTTCTTTTAGACGATGTTCCATATCATCCAATGCACCATGTATCTGTGCTTCAACAGATTGTCCAACATTTCCTACACAGAAATTTAAAAACACAAAATCTCCGGCCTCTACCATTTCTGACCATGCATTTTCTTCGTTCACATGATATCTTTTGATATTAGTCATAGTTCATTACCTCTGTTTCTTTATTATTATGAGTTCATTCTAAAAGAGAAACTACGACAACAGTATGTCATAGTTTTTGATACAGCGAAACTATTTTTTTAGACGCTTCAAGTACACGGTGCCTGATATGCTCCGGTGCGGTAATCTCAATCCAATCCCCCAGCGATAACAGTGTTCCAAACCAGAAGTGTTCATTTTCGATAACATATAATGTCATGTCACAATCGCCATTTTCATATTCGCATATTGTTTTCCCTTTCAAATATTCAATAACTCTAGATCGCGCCTCGGATTTGCAACGAACAGTTATTTCAGTAAGCTTCTGAGGCGTCTGTTTGTCGTTGTCTCGCAATATGATTTCTGCGTTTTTATGCTCCTTTGTAAATACAGCATCAACTATTTCAGCATTTCTCATCCGAATAAGCTTGTAGGTCCTGTAATCATTCTTCACAGTAGAATAAGCAAGTAAGTACCATGCATACCACCGATATACGACAGCTATAGGTTCAACGGTATGTAATTTCCCCATCCATGATGACCATTTTAAGATCGATCTTATCGATGATCAGCACACCAGTCATCCTTTTTTTGATTTCCTCTGCCGACATGAGGGGCTTTTTTGAAGGCGCCGAAGCTGGGGTGTTTTCGGGATCTGAGGTGGGCTCCTCTGTGTCTGAATTGTTCTCATCACCGAAGGCTTCTGATGATTCCACATCAGTATTGGGATCGCTTGCGGACGGGTCATAAGACTCCAGAGCACCGCCTGAAACAGGCAACAGGATATCCTCGGCAGAAACGGCCTGGGCATCTGACATGGCCCTTTGGGCTTCCTTCAGGAATTGATCGATTATATCATCATTCCGCCGGGCATTTATTTGGGTCATAACAAGAGGAACGAGAATAAAGAGCAATCCTGAGACAACGAGCAAGGCTGAGATAAGCTTTCGCACATTCCGTTTAGGTTTCCTCCCCGTATGGGAATCACTCATTATGTCCTTGTCTGTATCGCTCTTACTTTCAGTCCTGTTGATCCCGGGTTTCGCTGTTTCCTTCCGAGCCGATGTCTTCTTCTCCTCCATCTTCCTCGGCTTCATAATTGGTACCTCCTCTTCCAAATCCCCTCGTGAAAAGGAATAAAGCAACCATGATGCCGTATGCAATGGCCGACTCAGCAAGATACTGTCTGAATATCATGATGTTGACAAGAAGCAGAATAAAGAATAACAGCATAACCCATGCCAGAATTCTTCTCAATACAATGTAATTCTTCATCTTCAAGAGAATCTCAGCCCCCTTGTTTCTTTCTCCGCTTGTCCAGCCACTCCTTTATTCTCATCTCATAACCATTGGATGTGGGATGATAATACTGAGTGCCCTTCATTTCAGGCGGCAGATATTCCATATCATATACGATATTCCCCGGGTAATCGTGGGCATACTTATAGCCAACACTATAGCCTAAACTTTCCATCCCCTTGGCTGGCGCATTTCTAAGATGCATGGGAACCTCCCCGGTATATTTCTTCTCTACATCCTCCAAGGCCCTATCGATCGCCACATAGGAAGCATTGGACTTGGGACTTGTGGCCACCATCACTGCAGCATGAGCCAGGATGATTCTGGCTTCCGGCATCCCAACCATATGTATGGCCTGGGCGGCAGCCACCGCCACCGACAGGGCATTGGGATTGGCCATTCCTACGTCTTCTGAGGCGCAGATCATTATCCTCCTTGCCAGAAACTCCGGGTTCTCACCGGCATACAGGGCTCGTGCCAGATAAAATACAGCTGCATCCGGGTCACTGCCCCTCATGGATTTAATGAATGCGCTGATATTGTCATAGTGTTGATCTGATGACTTGTCGAACCGGACAGGCTTTTTCTGTACGCAGTCCACCATGACATCCATAGTAATATGGTACTGGTTTTCCTTGTCCATATTAGTTGTCATGACTGCAAGCTCCAGAGCATTAAGAGCGATTCTGGCATCGCCTCCGGCCATATCAGTCAAAAACTCCCTTGCATCCTCATCAATACGGACGGGCAGGTTCCCCAGCCCTCTCTCCTTATCGTTAAGTGCCATATCTATAATCCGGGATATATGCTCCTTCTTCAGAGGCTCAAGCATGAATACCGTGGAACGCGAGATAAGGGCCTTGTTCACCTCAAAGAACGGATTCTCGGTGGTAGCCCCGATCAGTACCACAGTACCATCCTCCACATAGGGGAGCAGTGCATCCTGCTGTGCCTTGTTGAACCGGTGGATTTCATCTACGAATAAAACTGATTTCCCGCTTTGATTCAAAAAGCTATTCTGGGTTTCCTCCACCACCTGCTTGATATCCTTAACACCGGCGGTTACGGCATTGAGTTTGTGAAAGGGTGCCTTGGTGGTATTGGCTATGATACGGGCTATGGAGGTTTTTCCAGTACCCGGAGGTCCAAACAGGATGATGGAAGAAATCCTGTCTGCCTGGATCATACGGTTCAGCAGCTTTCCTTTGCCTATGATATGCTCCTGTCCGACGAACTCGTCCAGGGTTCTGGGTGACATCCTGTATGCAAGGGGCTCTTTATTCAGCATTATTCTCTCCATCTGATTTTTTTCTTCGTCTTCTTTTCTTGGGCAGAAGACCGTAGGCCTCCATTACCTTTTCCTTATTTTGCTCCTCATAGAGGGCATAGAGATCCGGCCGTCTTGCCCTTGTCCTCTCAAGCATCTGCAAAAAACGCCACTTCTCAATATTGGCATGATGTCCTGAGAGCAGAACCTCTGGCACCTGTCTTTCCATGAAAACAGGCGGGCGGGTATACTGAGGATACTCCAGAAGGCCGTCGTAGTGGGATTCATTGGAGTAGGATTCTTCCGAAGTCAAAACACCATCCACCAGCCGGGATACGCAATCGATCAGAACCATTGCAGGCAGCTCGCCACCGGTCAGAACATAATCGCCTATGGATATTTCATCATCCACAATCTCCTCAAGAACCCTTTCATCCACTCCCTCATAATGGCCGCAGAGTATAATGATATGCTTCTCTTCCTTCAGTTCCTGGGCGATCTTCTGATTAAACAGCCTTCCCTGGGGGCTCATATAAATGGTCTTTGGCCTGTAGCCCGCCTCCTCCACTACACTGCGCCAGGCATCATAAATGGGCTGGGGAGTCATGACCATTCCTGCCCCGCCACCATATGGGTAGTCATCGGTCTTCCTGTGCTTGTCCTGGGAAAAATCCCGGATATTGATGGCATTAATGTCCAGTATCCCCTTTTCCCTGGCCCGGCCAATGATACTTTCGCTGAGAAAGCGGTCTATACTCTCCGGGAAGAGTGTCAGTATGTCAAACCTCATCCAGCAAACCCTCCGGAAGCTTAACCTGCATTCTTTTATTCTCCAGGTCAACCTGGGTTACAACCCATTTTAAGGCGGGGATTAACACTTCCTTCCTATCCTCGCCGGTCACCACATACACGTCATTGCTGCCTGTTTCGAGAACCTCTGTCAATTCCCCCAGCAGCTTATCCTCCTCATAAACCTTCATTCCTATCAGGTCACAGATAAAGTATTCATCCTCCTCCAGGGGTCTGGCATTCTGCCTGTCTACCAGGAGTTCACAGCCCTTGAGGGCTTCAGCATCAGTCATATTGTCGATACCCTGAAGCTTTACCAGTACAAACTGTTTATGATAGCGAACCTGTGTAACCCTGAATTCCTGGAGCCTTCCGTCCACCCTGATCCAGGTGTAAAGCAGGTAATCAAACCTGGATACGTCAGATGTCATCGGGATAACACGGAGTTCACCCCGAATACCATGGGTGTTTACTATCTTTCCAACTGCCAGAAAATCCTTCTCTTTCTTTTCCATAGCCCTGCCTTCCCTTTTGATGATCTTCACTTGAAGCTTGGATCAAGCCTTTGCTGACACACGAATAAATGCCCTGATACATCGAATCCCCGGAAAGCGTGCCGGGGACTCAAAACTGTCTATGCATAGATTTACATGAACGCCCAATGATGCTCTTTACAGCAAAAACGCCGTATCAGTGTCATCATGACTGGATGGGTTTTTTAACTTCCTTGATTCCCCACTTCTTTATGGTGATCTTTGTGCGTTCTACACTGGATTCAAAGGTAACTTCATCATCCTTAATATTGACAATCTTACCGCATAATCCGCCGATGGATACGATCTCGTCTCCAACAATGGCGCTGTTGATCAGGTTGCGCATCTTCTTGTCTCTTCTGCGCTGGGGTACAATGAGGATCACATACATGAGAACCAGTGGAAGTACTATAATGAGCAGTGAAAGAATGGACGAAGAACCCGTCAGCTCAGCACCGGTTGCATTCGGATCAATGTCGGCAGCAGCTTCTGCCAATAATGGTAAGAGAAATTGCATAAGGTTAACCTCCTATAATAGATATCTGCATTTAATACTCCATTTGAATATCACGGTTATTATACATTATTTGCTGTTGCTTAGCAATGATTTCAGCATTTTATGAGGGTATCCCTCATTATTATTTCTTAAACCCCGCCGGCAGTTTATAAAGAATAGCCATATGCCGAAAAAAACTCTTTTCTGAAGTCCAGAAGCCTGTCCTCCTTAATAGCCTGCCTCACATCACTCATTAAATTGATGAGGAACCTCAGGTTATGCCATGTGGCCAATCTCAATCCCAGAATCTCACCTGTTTTGAACAGATGCCTGATATAGGCGCGGGTAAAATTTTTGCAGGCGTAACAATCGCACTCGGGGTCCATTGGTGAGAAATCCCGGGCATATTTGGCATCCCGGACAATGATACGCCCCCTGGATGTAAAGATGGTTCCATTGCGGCCGATACGTGTAGGCAGGACACAGTCAAACATGTCGATACCCCGTATGGCTCCATCGATCAGATAGTCCGGACTGCCCACGCCCATGAGATACCTTGGTCTGTCGGAGGGCAGGAGGGGCACGGTTACTTCCAGCATCTCATTCATTATCTCTCCGGGCTCTCCCACGCTCAAACCGCCGATGGCATAGCCGGGAAAGTCAAGATCTGTGATCTGCTTTGCACTCTCTTTTCTCAGCTCAGGATAAACACTTCCCTGAACTATACCGAAAAGCGCTTGATCCTCAGGCCTGGCATGAGCCTCTTTGCACCGTTTGGCCCACCGGGTGGTCATCTCCATGGACCTTTTGGCATAATCGTATTCGCAAGGGTATGGGGCGCACTCGTCAAAAGCCATGATGATATCTGCTCCCAGATTATTCTGGGTTTTGATGGATATCTCGGGAGACATAAACTTTTTGGAGCCATCGATATGGGATCGGAAGGTTACCCCCTCCTCCTTAATGTCCCGCAGATTGCTCAGGCTGAAAACCTGGAAACCGCCGCTGTCAGTCAGGATGGATCTATCCCAGTTCATGAATCCATGAAGCCCGCCTGCCTCTCTTATAAGGTCGCTTCCCGGCCTTAAGAACAAGTGGTAGGTATTGCTCAATATGATATGGGCTCCGATCTCCTTCATCTCATCGGGTGACATTCCCTTAACCGTGGCCTGAGTACCCACGGGCATGAAAACGGGCGTTTCAAAGCTGCCATGGGGGGTGTGAACCCTTCCAAGGCGGGCACCTGATTGCTTGCATTCTTTTATGAGTTCATATCTTACTGCGGGCATGCTGTTCCCCTTTCAAACATTAAATCTGTCAGACACATGAGGATATTATACCACTTTTCGAAGACCTGTAGACCAAAACAGGTACCAGCTCCCGGCGATCATCCAAAGAACAAAAAAGCAGGGGTTTCCCTGCTCTTGCCCTGCCTGAGAGGCTGAAAAGCCTGTACGGCTTTGCCCCAAGGCTATAGGTTATCGTTATGGTCGTATGAATCCTTCCGTGCTGGTTTGTTCAAAATGGTGATAATACCTCCCAGTATGAGGACACCACCGAAGATATATTTGGCTACATCTGCAAATCTTCTGAAAGAGAAAAGTGTAAACAGGGTCACCGATATGGCCGTGAGTATAAAAATGGGAACCAGCAAAGCGCTGTTACTCTGATTGCCGGCCAGGTAGAGTAAAAAGAGACCCACTGCAGGCGCCAGAATGAATCCTGGCCAGGTTATTGCCCAGATATTAAATAGTTCCGAGATAAAGAATATGCTGGCGAAGGTGAGCAACGTACCGATTGGAACCAGCAAGCCGCCCGATCTGGAACCACACCAGTATAAAAGCAGGAGGCCTATAGCCGGAGCTGCAACGAATCCGGGCCACATCAGCCTGTAGCCAAAGATATCACCAAGAAGGCATGTTATACCTATTGTCAGAAAGATACCTGCCGGAACCAGCATCCCGACACCATAGGGACGCCTTGATGCATAGCCTAAAAAGAAGAATCCGGAGATCATCAGTATGATCATGGGCCACGACAGTCTGAACAGCCAGGACAGATTCAAAATGCCCATATTCCCGAATATCATGACGCCACCAAACAGTATCAGCAAAACGCCAATTAAATACTTTCTATTCATGGAGCACCGCCTCCGCTTGTTTCTCTAATAGCATTATACAGGCAAAGGATGATAAAACAATATAACGCCAATTAGAATTGGATTAGAACTAATAAATAAACATGGCATCGCCGAAACTGAAAAAGCGGTATTTCCGTTCTATGGCTTCCTTATACGCCTCCATTATGAAATCCCTTCCGGCGAAGGCGCAAACCAGCATCATAAGGGTGGATTCGGGAAGATGGAAGTTGGTGATCAGCCCGTCAATCGCCTTGAACCTGTATCCGGGATAGATGAAGATATCGGTTTCACCCTGCCCCGGGCGAACCAGCCCCTGGTCATCAGCAGCGGTTTCCAGCACTCTGACGCTGGTGGTGCCAACTGCAATAACCCTGCTATTGGTTTTACGGGCACGATTTATGGTCTCACAGGCCTGCTCCGAAATACTATAGGATTCCTTGTGCATATGATGCTCCAGAATGTTTTCCACCTTTACAGGACGGAATGTTCCAAGACCCACATGGAGAGTAACCTCGGCCACATCAATCCCTTCTGCCTTCAAAAGATCCAAAAGTTCCTCTGTAAAGTGCAGCCCGGCAGTTGGAGCAGCAGCAGATCCGTTCACCCTGGAATAAACCGTCTGATACCTTTCCTTATCTTCCAGATCCTCGGTGATGTATGGAGGAAGGGGCATGATTCCTACCTTATCCAGCACCTCTTCAAAGACCCCTTCATAGAAGAATTTCACGATACGGTTTCCCTCATCGACTATGTTGATGATCTCGGCCTTAAGCCTTCCGTCTCCGAAAACGAAGCGGCTTCCGATTCTGGCACGACGCCCGGGTTTGAGAATGACCTCCCATGTATCAGTTTCCAGCCTTTTAAGCAGAACGAACTCAATTTTCCCTCCCGTACCCTCTTTCTCTCCAAGGAGCCGGGCAGGAATAACCCGGGTATTGTTGATGACCAGGCAATCGCCCTTCCTGAGATATTCCCGGATATCCCTGAAAGTCCTGTGGGCAAGGCTGTTATCTTTGCGGTTCAATACAAGAAGGCGTGACTGGTCACGCCTTTCTAACGGG
>LFSK01000184.1 GCA_001512555.1 Clostridiaceae bacterium DTU059
CCTTCTGGTAACAATAGAATTCAAACTGTTTCATAACCAATACAGATTTGCAGGCTGTATGGTCAACTGCAGAATTAATCTGGTTTGATACAGTTTTATTCTTTGTTTCGGAGGGGAACCATTGATCGGTATTATACTGGCATTGCTGGCCGGATTGTTGATGAGCGTTCAAGGTGTTTTCAATACCCGGTTGATGGATTCGTCCAATATGTGGACAACTAATACCTGGGTGCACTTTACAGCTTTTGTTACAAGTATTGCAGTATGGTTCTTTGCAGGCCGTGAAAACCTGTTTTCGGTTTTCAGCGTCAGCAATAAACTGTATTTGCTTGGCGGCGTTATCGGCGCACTCATAACCTTTACGGTTATAAAAAGCATAGCAAGCCTGGGCCCTGCCTACGCAACAATGCTTATACTGCTGGCTCAGCTTGTAGCTTCATGTCTGATTGAATTTCTCGGCCTTTTCAGCACCGAAAAGACATGCTTCGAATGGAGCAAACTGATTGGTGCCGCCCTGATGGTCGCAGGGATTATAGTATTCCAGAAGTAAAAACGTCAGGGGGTTGTGAATTCACTTCCCCCTGACTGCTTAGCGCACACAGAATCAGCGCATTATCGTAGCGGTAAATCCGTATTCTATAACGTTCTTCTGGTCAACCAGACCCCTTTCACCGTAAACAGGCTCGTATACAATTTTAGCTGTTTCACCGGGTTTCATCACACGGGGCAGATGGATGTACAGCTTTCCATCCTCAACGTTGAAACGGATATCATCAATCTTTGTTCCATCTATTTCTACTGTTATGAATGAATTGATATCCCCTTTCCATCCGGAGAGCCTGTCGGTCATCGTAATCTGGATGGTATCAGAAGCGGGCAGCATCAGGGTTTTGAACCATCCCGCAAAGGCTGCCTCAAAATCAATGGTAAATGGTGCCAGGGCATTACCGTTCGAATCCTTCAGATAGTTCACCCTGTCTGCGGTTTTGATTCTCATAATGCCGTCAAAACCAATGCTGTCGTCCGATATCAACCGCACTGTTACATAGTTACTGAAAACGGCTGATATTTCATAATCCCTGCCGTTTACAAACCTGTTACTATCCGCAATCAGCATGAGGTCGCTTCCTGCCTGGGCAAGATCAACCTCGCCAAGGGGCTGAAGCTCCTCTGAAAAGTGCAGGACGAGATAATTCTCCCATGAATTCGCATAAAGGTAATCTGCAACCCAGCCATTCTGCTTTTCGATATCTGTAGGCGTACCATTGTCTCCATCGTCTCTGAGCTTGGGCGCAATCCTGTCGGCAACAGGATATGCCTTTTCGTAATCCTTCTTCAGGGTCTGACCATAGGTGTTCACAGACTCATTTCCCACAACATAGACATAAACCTGCGGATTCAGGTCATTGGACAGTTTTTCTCCAAGAGTTAGAGTGACAACGGTATTTCTGCTGCTGTTCAGACTTGTTTCAACCTTTGCGATCTTTAATGCTTTCAGGTCTGCCCGGAGGCTGCCCCGACTGTCGATGATATCGCTGAGCGTTGTGATCAGCAGGTCATCGGGTGTGAAGCCTGCAAAGTTGCATTTTATAGTAATGGCAATCCTGTCGTTTGCAACTGCTTCTGCCTTTTCTATCCCTAATTCTTTGGGCATCTCAGGAATTTCAAAACCTGCTTCGGCAGCCTGTTCTTCGATGAGGAAGCCGCCATCTATGAGATACTGGATAAATGGCCTTCCGTCGGCGTTTATACCATTCTTGCAGGCGCCGTAGAGGATTCCGGCTGCATCATCACGGGTAAGAACCGTTTTGCCTCCCAGTTCTCTAACTTGAGCTTCATTTATAACACCGCATTTAACAGCTTCAGAAACAGCGTTGCCGGTTCCCGCTTCGGAATAGCCCATGCCAATCTTCAAGACCCAGACCAGAAATGATGTTCCTGAAACCTCCTGCAACGGAGCAAACTTTACCTTGGGAAGGATACTCGCGTCAACACCTGTGGTAAAGTTGTTCTTAACGGCATAGGCAGCCCATTTCCTTCCGTATGGAGGGATCTGGTCCGCATCTGTTACGTTTTTAAGTATACCGGCAACTTCGGTATCCGTCATGGCATCTACTTCTTCTTTAAGGCCAGCAGCCTTAATCGCGAAAATGAGGCCCTGGATCCTGTTGACCCGGTCTCCAAGACCCATGCCTTCCATAAGCTTCAAGTCGTTGAGAGTTTTTGCTTCCGCTTCATACCTGAAACCGGCGGCAAGTGATGGGAATGCAAAGATCGCCGCTATCACAGTGAAAATGGTGATCGCCGCAAGAACTCTTTTAAGGCTTCTCATGGGTTACATTCCTCCCTGTATTGGTATTTGAAAAAGGCAACAATAAAAAACTGGATTACACTTGAAATACTATGGCAATCCGCTTTGCTGCAGCATTGCTCAATTACATTGAAGTAAGGCTTTGGACATTATACCAAATACAGGTACATTTTGCCAGCAGATTAATCCTGCGCCCCTTTCGTATTGAAGAGCTTCAGAACATCATTGGCATCAACAGGACGGCTGATGTAGTAGCCCTGAACCTCATCGCACCCATGCTGTTTCAGGAATTCAAGCTGAGCCTCGTGTTCAACACCTTCTGCAACAACTGTGAGCCCCAGTGTCTGTGAAAGATGGATCATACCTTTGACCAATGTCTGTTCTTTCTCGCTTCTGAACAGGTTGTTTATAAAGCTCCTGTCTATCTTGATACGGTTTACAGGCATATGATTCAGCCTGCTCAGTGAAGAGTATTCGGTACCGAAATCATCTATTGATATCTCCACCCCCAACTCTCTCAATTCCTTAAGGACATCCAGTATATTATCCGATTCTTTCACAGCAACACTCTCTGTAATTTCCAGGTCCAGGTATTCTGCCTTCAGGCCGGTTTCACTAAGTATGCTCTCTACAGTAGCCACAAATTTTGAATTGCGCAGTTGGAGTACAGATACATTAACAGATATATGTATTGGGGGAAGTCCCATATCGATCCATGCCTTTGCCTGGCTGCAGGCCGTTCTGAGAACCCATTCTCCAATCGGTCCGATCAATCCGTTCTGCTCGGCCAGCGGTATGAATAATCCGGGGCTGATAAGCCCGTGGTCAGGTTGATTCCATCGTATCAGGGCTTCCATACAAATGATCTCACCAGTCCTGGCCGATACCATGGGTTGATAATGCAGAATCAGTTCGTCGTTCTCTATTGCCCGGTATAGTTTATTGGAGAGATCATGCTTTATCATGATCTCCTCCTTCATTTCCTCAGTACACAGACAATACTGGCCCTTCCCCTTGGATTTTGCCTCGTACATGGCAATATCCGCATTCTTTATCAGGGTATCGGCATCCTTTCCGTCATAGGGATAAACAGCGATACCAACACTGGCAGAAATATAGATCTCCTGGTTACGGACTGTAAATGGTGTCCTGAAAATGCTTACTACCTTATCGGCTATTTTATGGACATTCGTAGTGCTCCCTAAATGATGGGCCATGATCAAAAACTCATCCCCGCCGAAACGGGACACTGTATCGGATTTGCGCATAGATGCTGATAGTTTGCGGGAGACTTGTCTGATGAGCTCATCTCCCCCCTCATAGCCGATTGTATCGTTGACATTTTTAAAAGAATCCAGATCCAAAAATATAACTGCAATTATTTCACATCTCCGCTCCGCAAGCATAACAGACTGGTTTAATCGGTCTCTGAACAGTGTGCGGTTGGGAAGCCCTGTCAGCATATCATAATAAGCCATATAGTTGATCTGTCTTTCCTGCTGTATCCTCTCAATGGTTCCTGCAATCATATTGGTAATTATCATTAGATTGTTTTTGTCGATAGTACCCCAGGCTTTTTTCTCCTTAACTGACTGCAGTACCAGGTATCCATAGATATTATCATTATTTTCAATGGGGAGTATCAGAAGTGATTTAACCTGCTCGCCCAGGATCTGCACTATATCGTTAAACTCATTTGACGGCAGATCATCCATATCAAAAACCTCCAAAGCATTGACTGTAGAAAACATACGCTTAAGATATGGATAATGGTTAAAATCAATCTCCCTGAGTTTCTCATCCATGGAATCCTGTCCATCTGTCCATGAATACGTACAGGTAATTGTATCCTTCTCTCTGTTTAACAGATAAATAAAGATGCCTTCTGTCTTTAAAAACTCACTTGTTCTGCGTAAAGTCTCTTTTGTAACCTCATCAAAATCCTTCTCCCCAACGCTGATATAATGGGTGGAAATCTCTGCGACCAGTGACTGAAAGCTTATCTGATATTCATTCTCAAGCAGTTTAGACCTGAAAACATTCATAACGAAGAATGCTATCCATATTGCTAGAATACTCAATCCTAGCCGGCCCACATGATCTGAGACATCGATATTCATCAATATACTGGGCTTTAAAAGGAAGACTACCAGCTGCGTCAACAGAACTGACGTCGCCACGGCGATCTGTATGATTTTGCTCACCATAGCTATAGAGATGAAAAGAAAAATAAACGCAAGAGCCCAGACAGTAACGCCGGCGGACTCTATAAAATTCAATGTGAGAACGGGTATCAGAATAAAGAAGGTTGCTGCATAAATCAAATCTTTAAGCCTGGTACTTCTTTTTAATCGTTGGACTACCTCCAGAGCAATCCCGGCCAGTATCATGAAACCACTGTACATGAGGGTTGATATTAAACCCTTGTTCTCAGAAAGAAAATACATTGTGATAATATTTAATATACTGGCTGCAAACAGAGAACTAGTAAGGTAATGTATAACCCTTGCCCTGATCTGTGTACCAAACAGCAGCGAATCGATTGCATTTCTCCTGGCATAAAGAAAGCCATACTTCTGCATCGCATAGCAAATGGACAGCACCGGAAGCAGCATGATAATCGGAGCAAGCTGCGGTATTCTGATGGAGAAAACATTATTTACAACACTCTCAATAAAGACTCCAAGTATTAGCGTAATAATGAATGCCCTCAGAATAATATCGGATTGTTTTTTGATGTTTTTACTGCTCGCAGATTCTCCCCATTTCCATATGAGAAATATGCTCGCCAGTGAGTAAGATACATAATACAGGATAAATAACCAATCCCAGAAGTTTTTAATAGAAACATTGACCCAGCCCAACTCAGTAAGTACCAGGTTATACTGCTGGGGATTTAACCATGGAATATAAGAGAACACCGTAATGCAGACTACTGCCGGAAGATAGAGCAGCACGTATTTCCACCACTTATTAAGCAGCGAAGTTCTGCCGCTCAGAGAGATCATGAAATGGAGCAGAATACTGTAAAACACTCCCCATCCGATGGCCGCAAATCTTCTCCAAAACAGACATGCTGATAAATCAGGTGCTGATATTGCCATCGCAAAACCATAAGACCATATTAACAAAAAAACCGACAGCGCAAAGAATAAGCGGTTTGTTTTGACTCTCGGATTTGTGTAGAGGGTGTAAATGCCCAAAAATAAACTCACTATACATATTGAACTAAAGCATATTGATAACAGAAGGGGTACGCCTATCATAATGCCACTCCCGCAATGTACACATTTATCTGCAATATATATCGTCAAACATGCTTAATATGGAAACCATTTCTGCTGTAACCAATATTTTTATTTGAATTAACTGACCTCCATTAACAGAAAGCGGCTTTCCATAAAGAAAACCGCTTTCTCAATATCACATTCATCTCTACAAGGTGAAGCCGGTGTAAGCCTTTGAAAATCTCGTTCCCAGCATCTGCCGGTATCCCGGCAGGAAGACATATATGGATCACAGGTCCGGGAACATGGCTATGCTCCTTTCCAATATGCCCTTCATGTATGCAATCAAAATCCCATAATTGGTTATGGGCAAATTCTGATCCTCAGCGCATTTCAGGCGGTATTTCATCTCCCTTTCATTGAGCATGCAGCCCCCGCAGTGAACAATCAGTTTATATTCAGAAAGATCCTCAGGAAACTCAGTACCTGATGTAAATCTGAAATCCAGTTGCTTTTTGGTATAATCCTTAATCCAGCGTGGCAGCTTTACTGTACCTATATCCTCACACTGTCTGTGATGGGTACAGCCCTCCGATATGAGGACACTATCTCCGTCCTGGAGTTTATCCAGCGCTCTTGCCCCTTTCACGGTATTTTCGAGGTTTCCCTTGTATCTGGCAAAAAGGATGGAGAAGGAAGTCAAAAAGATTTCCTCCGGAGTGTCTGCCGACACCTTGTCGAACACCTGGCTGTCGGTAATGACCAAGCTTGGCTTTTTGCCCAGTTTTTCAAGAGTTTCGCGGTATTCTGAGTCTTTCACTATTATTGCAGTTGCACCAGTATCCAATATATCGCGGATGGTCTGCTGCTGGGGCAGTATCAGACGTCCCTTGGGAGCAGCCTTGTCGATGGGGGTAACAAGCACAACAAAATCTGACGGGCTTATAAGGTCACCCACAATTTGGCGTTTAGGTTCCTCTGTCACAGCCATTGCCGCGATTTTCTCCTTCAGCTCATCAATGCCTTGTCCGGTATTTGCACTGACAAAGATCTCATTTCCAGCTGCCGGCCAATGCCGCTCCAGTAGATCCGCTTTGTTCCAGGCGATAATATAATTAATCCTTTTCTTTTCAAACAACGCGATAAGTTCTTCATCTTCCCTGGCTTTCCCGTAGCGGGAGTCTATCACCAGCACCGCCACATCGGTTTTGTTAAGTATCTGGCGGCTTTTTTTAACCCGAAGCTCCCCCAAAGCCCCTTCATCATCAATTCCCGGTGTGTCGATTATCACAACCGGTCCAAGGGGCAGAAGCTCCATAGCCTTGTACACCGGATCAGTAGTTGTGCCTTTTACGTCCGAAACCACAGCGAGATCCTGGCCAGTGACGGCATTCACCATGCTGGATTTCCCTGAGTTCCTCTTGCCGAAAAAACCTATATGTACACGATTCGCTGAAGGTGTCTTATTAAGTCCCATGGGGCTTCCTCCTATAACCTGAAATCACGGCTTCCGCCGCTGATTTCAACCAGGTTCTCCTCCACAATCTTTCTGACCCTGGTATTTGGGATGTTCTTAATCTCATTTTGAATGAGCATCTCACCAACTGTCTTTGTTCCAGGTACAGCATAGTCTTCAAGGTACTCCTTCAAAGTCATGAGGGCATTGGGATGGCAGCAGTTCTGGATCTGCCCGCTCTTGGCAAGTCTCATAAACCTGTCCCCGGTCCTGCCTTCCCTGTAACAAGCCGTGCAGAAGCTGGGGACATAACCTTTCTCCATCAGCCACTTAACTATTTCATCAAGGGTCCTTGTGTCATAGACATCAAATTGCGCGGTGTTCTCTTCTTCCGGTTCGGGCTCGGAATAGCCACCCACACTTGTCTTTGAACCTCCACTGATTTGGGAGACCCCCAGGCGAAGCATACGTTCTCTGGTTGCCTTTCCTTCCCTGGTGGATATGATCATTCCCGTATAGGGTACGGCAATACGGATACAGGCTACAATTTTAGCCAGTATATCATCATCTATTCCATTATCAAATGCCCCAGGGTCTATGTCATCAGCCGGACGTATCCTCGGCACGCTGATAGTATGCGGGCCCACACCAAAAACCGCTTCAAGGTGCTCTGCATGCATCAAAAGAGCCGCAAACTCATAGCGGTAGTTTTCAAGTCCGAACAATACTCCCAGACCCACATCATCAATACCGCCAAGCATGGCTCTGTCCATTGCTTCGGTGTGATAGGCATAATCATGCTTAGGTCCTGTGGGATGCAGTTTCTCGTAGCTCTCCTTATGGTAGGTCTCCTGAAAGAGTATATATGTGCCTATCCCGGCATCTTTAAGCTTTTTGTAGTTCTCAATGGTGGTTGCAGCGATATTGACATTTACACGACGAATGGCTCCATTTTTATGCTTGATGTTGTAGATGGTATCAATACATTCAAGGATATAGTCAATGGGATTGTTTACCGGGTCTTCTCCGGATTCAATAGCAAGGCGCTTGTGTCCCATATCCTGGAGAGCGATAACCTCCCGGCGGACTTCCTCCTGAGTCATTTTCTTTCGGGTGATGTGCTTATTTTTCTTATGGTATGGACAGTATACACAACCATTTACGCAATAATTGGACAGATACAGGGGCGCAAACAGGACAATACGGTTACCATAAATATCTTTCTTGATTTGCTCGGCAAGTGCATAAATCTCCTGATTCTTCTCGGGTATCTCACATGCAAGCAAAACCGATGCCTCCCTGTGGGACAGCCCCTTACGGAGTTTGGCCTTTTCAATGATACTGTCAATCAGCTCCACATTGTTCTTGTTCTTCTCGGCATACTCAAGCGTTTCCAGAACTTCCTCGTGAGAAATGAATTCTTCAGCCTTCGATGATTTTGGATCGTACATGATAAAACTCCTTTCTTATACGGGTCAGAAAGTCTTTCCCTTCAGCAAATGGAATCCATTTATTTAAAAGATTTATGGTCTCCCCGGGCGACGACCACTTTATAGCCTATACTTTCCAGCCTTTTTTCCATGCAGTATCGGCATTCTGCGGCTTCATCCCCCGTGCAGATTTTGTTGTCATAGAGAAGGTATTTCTGTCTTGCGCTTTTCGGCGAAAGATTGGGCATAACCACGTTTGCACCAGCAAGGATACCCAGTTCCCTGCCTTTAGGGTGGATGGTTCCAAGCGCCGTGGTGGCAGGAAGCAGAACCGACGGGAGCATTAAGCGGATAATGCCAAGCAGGAACAGAGTCAGTTCCAGGGTTCCCGCTTCCTTGTCAGCAAAGGGAGTCCCGTGATGCGGTATAAAGGGACCGATGCCCACCATATGGGGTTTCAACTCTTTAATAAACAATAAATCCTCAACAAGACAATCGATAGTTTGATAAGGAGAGCCTACCATGAATCCGCACCCCACCTGGTATCCTATCTCTTTCAGGTCATACAGGCATTGCTTTCTTTTATCAAGGGTCAGAGATTTGGGATGCAGCCGGCCATAATGATCAGCACTCGCTGTTTCATGGCGCAGAAGATAGCGTTCAGCCCCTGCATCAAAAAATGCTTTATAGCTCTCATAGCTTTTTTCGCCAAAAGAAATGGTAATGGCACAATCAGGAAAATCAGTTTTAATTGAGCTGATAATATCAACCATTTTTTCATCGGTAAAAAACCCATCCTCGCCACCCTGCAGAACAAAGGTACGAAAACCCAGATCATAACCTATTAAGCAGCACTCAAGGATCTGCTCCTTTGTCAGACGGTACCGCTCCGCTTTGTGGTTGCTCCTTCTGATTCCACAATAATAGCAATCATTTCTGCAGTAGTTTGAAAATTCTATAAGGCCTCGTATGTACACATCATGCCCATAGTTTTTAATCCTGACGGCTCTCGCCTTTTCAAAGAGGTACTCGGAGAGCTCGGGATTTCTGTGTTCGATCAGTTCTTTATATTCTGCCGGTGTAAGAGCGCTTGTTTCGTAAAGCTTATCAATGAGCTGTTTCATATCATTCCTCTTTCCTGGTCATTCCTGTCACCTTGGAGTACAATGTTTTTGTGCTGACCCCGGGAAGCCTTCCCAGCTTCCCTGAAAGTGCACTGATGATGTCCTGGGAAGCATCAACCGCAAGGCTGATGATACTGATACCTTTTTCACGGTAGGGCAAGCCCATTCTGCCGATAACGTAATCCCCATAGTCATGCAGGATGCTATTGAGTTTTTCAACAGAATTACTGTCTTCAACAATGATTCCAATAATAGCGACCCTTGTCTCCATTTTCAAAACCTCCAATCAGCAGGCTCCACCCGCCACCCAATACAGATTGCAAGTGGAACCCGGGATCCTTGTTCTCACAAATAAAAAAGCGCCTTTTGAAGGCGCAGAAATTCTAAAGAAAATATAAAACTGCCTGTGCCTTCCGCCTTATACCCCAATATTCGGCGTCAGAAAAAATTTAAATCATCGCTTTGCCATTAGATAATTCTTCTGGCTCAGCAATTTATACTCTACTGTCTTTTTACCCGTTTGTCAATGAAGCTAAACTTATATCAGCCTTCATTGCTATCAGATTCACTGCCTGAGTCGCTGTCCGATTCATCGGCAGCTTCACTGGCCGCTTCACTATCCACTTTTGCTGCAGATACAACCGCAAGGATTTCATCTTCATCATGCAGAACCTTGATATCATCACCAATTGGAAGATCACTGATGGTAATCTTGTCGCCCAGTTCCCGGTTCCCAACATCAACGCTGATTAACTCAGGTATATCAGCGGCTTTAACCATAATCTCCACTTCATTTATAAACTCCTGAAGCAGATATCTGTTGGACGCCAGTTTTTCCTTACCCTCAAAAACAACAGGTACTTTCAGACGAATTATCTCATCCTTGTCAATAGCCTGAAGGTCAATATGAAGGATTTCCCCTTTGATGGGATGCCTCTGTATTTCTTTAATGATACAGTTTTTCACCTCATCCCCAAGCTTCAGCTTGAACACGGAAGTCATGGGACGACCCTGAAAAGCCCTTCTGAAATCTTTCTGATCCAGTTTTATGCTTACGGATTCAACTCCTTTTCCATAGACCACACCGGGGATAAAACCCTCTCTTCTTGCCTTCTTACCCTTCTCAGTCCTTTCCAAAACACAAACAACAGATTCACTCATCTGTTCTACCTCCTTCATTCTTAAAATTATGTGATAAACCTATATTGAAATAGAGAGTCTTTATGTAGACTCCGGCTGACAAAGTTTACTTCTCTTTCCCTTTATGATTGGAAATATTGAAAATCCAAACAAATCTGTTCCCTAAAGTTGAAAACTGGTAGTTTCTACAAATCGGGAATTCTCGTGAACAAAAGCCCCCCGCACCAATTGCTTTCAGTTTCCATCGGTATCGGTGGAAGTAACTTTCGTATTATAAACCCTGGCACTCATTTCATCAGAGTGCTGATGCTATTATTCTATCGATCTGTTTAGCAAAAGTCAAATCTGAGAGAGCGACCACATGGATTTATCATAGGAAATTCAAAGGAAAATGATGTAAAATATTATAGAGGTGTCCGATACCTGCGAAGGCATGGAAAAGGAACACCCTATATTATCGAGTATTACAGGGATGTGATGAACATGAACTTTTCAAACAAAACCGTGATAATAACAGGAGCCGCCAACGGGATAGGAAAGGGTATCGCTCTACTCTATGGGGAAAAGGGGGCCAATGTCATAATCGCGGACATTGATGAAACCGCAGGGCTGCAGACGGCTTCAATCATTAAAGAAAAAAGCGGGGAAGCGCTGTTTGTGAGAACGGACGTAAGAGTTGAAGCAGACCTTACAGACCTTATGGAAACAGCTTTCGGAGCATACGGCCGGATTGATATCCTTATAAACAATGCAGGCATATCATATTTTAAGTCGCCATACGAATTATCCTCCGAAGAATGGGACAATGTGATAAACACAAACTTAAGAAGCGTTTTTCTTGCATCTCGTGAGGCAGCAAAATATATGCGCAGGAACAAAGAGGGCGGAGCTATAGTCAATATTGCCTCCACAAGGGCTATCATGTCCGAGCCAAATTCAGAAGCCTATGCTGCCTCAAAAGGCGGGATTGTAGCCATAACCCATGCGCTGGCAGCCTCTTTCAGCAAAGACAGGATTACAGTAAACGCCATCTCCCCCGGCTGGATTGAAACAGGAGATTATACGAAGCTGCGTCCGGCCGATCATGAACAGCATCTGACGGGGCGCGTGGGAAAACCGGATGACATCGCGCGGGCATGTCTTTATCTTACGGCTGCTGAAAATGATTTTATCACGGGCATAAACCTTGTTGCAGACGGCGGAATTACCAGAAAAATGATATATGTTGAATAAACAGTATAAAGCGGCATTGTGCAGATTCTTATATTTTTTCTGCAGGTAATCTCTTTTCCTCCGGTATTGATTTGATACTACATAAAGACAAAGGCAGGTGAATCAAACACCTGCCTCCGATGAAAAACCCGAAAGTCAATGTTTTCAAAAAACTCTACGACTTTGTTAATCTAACTGATTCGGGATTTGGCATCTGTGTCGGACGATGCGTACCCTGAATACATTCTTTCTGCGGACTGAACGATAGCTCCTATTGTATCTTCTATCTGGTGCATTGAGGCACTGGCCTCCTCTGATGCTGCAAGGACATTCTGTATGTTCTCTGTGACCAGAATCACTACTTTCTCCAGCTTATTTATAAGGTTGTTGATTTTCTGAATATCACTTTCAATAACATTATTGATATCATTTGAGCCAGCTACTGCTTCCCTTGCATCTTCGGCAAGCTTTCTAACCTCTTCTGCAACCACCAGAAATCCCCTGCCGTAGTCCCCTGCCCTTGCAGCCTCGATGGAAGCATTAAGTGACAGCATGCGCGTCTGTTCAGATATATTCCTGATGGATTCAGACATCTTAACATAATCATCAAATCTCCTTCTCAATTCATCAGTGTTCTCGGCGCTGTTTCTAGAAAGAGATTCCACATCCATCATCTGAGCATTAATATCTGTAATGGAGTTGACAATGCTTGTGTAAACATGCACCAGTTCTCCAATCACACTGTTGACAGTTTCAACATCACTTTTCAGTTTTGCGACAAACTCAGACTGTTTAGCTGACATGTAGTTAGCCCTGGATAAGAGTTCTTCCGTCGTTTTGTTTTGATCAGAGATTTCGTCCAGGGATTTTTGAAGTTTATTCTTTGAATAATAGATACAGTTATCCGGATAATTGTATCCAAGAAAAACAGCTTCAGCCATTTGGGCGCATGAATCATATCCGCATGCGGAACAATCTATAGTTCTGTCCTCCTCAGTAAATTTTTCAAGAGCTGCAAATCCCGATTCCATTTCGCTGTGACTTAAGTTAATGCCATGTTCTCTTGATGTATATGAGTATAAGAAATCTTCCATCCTGAGAGATCTGTCGAAATGCTTTACAAGCTTCTTGTATTTAAGTTTTCTATTATATAAAGGCTTATTTGCCTCTGATGCCTTTATGAAAAGCTCTTTTTCCTTCTGATCCTGTGAAATATGCTCTTGGGTGCCCGTACCGGATAAACATCCTTCTGAACAATTGAGTATATCTATAACAACAGGAATTATCTCATTTGAGCCGTTGATCTCCTTCAGATATTCCTGAGCAAGTTCGGGGCCTTCTATCCTCTTTATATGATACTTCCTTCCAAAAATCTGCTCAACACATTCTTTCAAGCCACCTGGTGTTGGATACCAATAACCAACAAGGCTTTCCGGAGAATCAAAATCGCCTTCCGCCACCGGATCAAACCTTGAAGAATTATATAACTCCATCAGCTTTTTAAATGTGACATTGTAGTTGATAACTTCATCTTTACTGAATTCATCGATTTTTCCCATACATGGGGATATAGCAGCTATTTTTCCAGTGAATCCATCATATTTTCTAAGGTATACTGCAGTACAATACATCGGTGAGCCTATAGGACTGAGATATTTGATAAGATCAGGGTAATAACATTCTATACTGTTAACAATCACCGGGCAGGGCTGAGCTATCACCGTTGTCAAATTCATTTCCTGTACAGCCTTTATGTACATATAAGTTGTAATATCGGCTCCGAAACTGACATCATATATGAATTTGACACCTTTTCCCCTCAGCCAGGCAAGAACATTTTTATACTTGTTGGGATAGTTGAACATAAATGACGGTGCTACTATCAGTGCTATGTCCGTTCCCTTCTCCAAATCAATAAAAAATGCATCCGTATCGTCTGTATAGCTGCGGGCACTATGTCTACAAACCTTTAAACATTCCCCGCAGAGGATGCAGT
>LFSK01000036.1:0-3471 GCA_001512555.1 Clostridiaceae bacterium DTU059
CTGTCCACAGATATATGCGGAACTGTAACTGCAGAGGCTGCAAGAAAGACCGGCCTCAGAGAAGGTACGCCGGTAGCAGGTGGCATGTTCGATATCGATGCCTGTGCCCTGGCTGCCCATGTCGCCGATGAGGATCATGTCTGCATGATTGCTGGAACATGGAGTATCAATGAGTTTATTCGCAGGACACCGGTTCTGGATGGTACGGTAATGATGAATTCGCTGTTCTGTATACCGGAATACTACCTTATTGAAGAATGCAGCCCAACCAGTGCGGGCAACAATGAATGGTTTCTGCAGACCCTGATGCCGGAGTTTATCAGAGAGGAAAAAAGGGCTGGAAGATCGCCCTATCAGGAGATTGACAGGTTGGTGGAGTCCATTGCGCCTGCCGAATTCTGTCCGATATTCCTTCCGTTTCTCATGGCGAGCAATGTCCATCCCAACGCAAAGGGAAGCTTTGTAGGAATGAGCAGCTACCATACCCGTGCCCACCTTCTACGCAGCGTTTTTGAAGGGATAGCCTTCTCCCATCGTTATCATTATGATAAACTGAAAAAATGCATGGACAATGAACCAAAAAGTATACGCCTTGCGGGGGGAGCCGCCCGGTCCCGGGTCTGGACCCAGATTTTTGCCGATGTGATGAAATGTCCCGTAGAGACGGTAGCTGTCAGGGAAACAGGAGCCCTGGGCAGTGCCATTGCTGCAGCGGTAGCCGTGGGCGATTACGCCGACATAAAGGATGCGCTGCGTGCCATGAGCAGGCTGGCACCCGCTGTTATGCCCAATACCGGTAATTACGAGATATATGATAGAAAGTACGCCCTGTACTTGAAGACCATCGATGCCCTTGATTCTGTGTGGGACAGCTATCAGGAACTGATGGGATGAGAGAGCATCAGGGATTATCATCAATACTAATGACAGGAAAAGGAATGGAATATGAACTTTATTTTTGATATGGATGGTGTTTTAATCAACAGTGAGCCGCTGCATGCCCGGTCGAGGCTTGCTGTGCTGGAATCGATGGGTGTTTCCACAGACATGGATATGTCCTCGGTTATTGGGTCCAGCACCCTCGCCTTCTGGGAGAACATGATCATAAAATTTGGTCTGGATGCGTCCGCTGTGAATCTGGAACGCATCCAGATGGCTCTCCTCATAGAGATGATGAAGAAGGAAAAGTGCCAGCCTCCAGAGGGCCTTTTTCAGCTGCTGGATGAGCTTGAAGGGATGGGCGTTGTTATGGCAGTTGGCTCTTCTTCAAGAAGGATGCTGGTGGAGCCGGTGCTGGAATACCTGGGGATTGCATCGCGATTTAAAGCGGTTGTAACAGGAGATGATGTGGAAAATTTAAAACCTGCTCCTGATATATATTTGCTGGCCATGGAAAGGATTGGTGCCGATAAGAGTAAGACCGTAGCTCTGGAAGACTCGCGTATGGGTGTCCAGGCAGCTCTGGCGGCAGGTATTCCCTGCATCGGATATAGCAACCCTACTTCCCCCGGACAGGATCTGAGTGCAGCCACTTACAGGATCGACTCACTTTCCCAGGTGCTTGACCTGCGGCGGGGGAATAGGTGGCTTTGGGAGACCGGGTGATTTTTTTGGATTTCCGGGAGGGGTTCTTTTGCCGGGCTTAAGCGGGATAAATCCAAAGAATAATGGGAGCAGATCCAAGATTGCACCAATACTGCTGGACAGGCTCGCCAATTTTATTGGGCTATTCTTTTCGTCCTTTTTATCGGGTACCCTGGTCAACAACTTTTTTTACGGGGGCGCCCTTTTTGTGGGGGGTCAGCTTCTCTTGCTGCTAAGCGGGATCTTAGGCAAAAAGGGGGCCGGGATTCCCAAAAGAGAACGGTATAGATATATAATATATGCGCCAGTGATCGTATTGTGTTTAGTAGTCTTGCTTCTGCAATTTCCCGTGGAAGCAGGGGATTTTGGTTTCTTGCTTTTGTTCCTGACCATGCAGTTCACCATATTTTATCTCTTTTCCGGACCACCTGTCGCGCTATTTCAAATCAGGAGGCACGAGCGAATCCTTCCTTATTACATATTAGGTCTGCTGGCGCTTCTTCATCTGGCATGGGGTGTTCCCCTTCGCATAAAGCTGTATGTCATCACCTATATGGCTATTATTTTTGTTCTTGAGCTGTTTCAAAGACTCTTGTCCGGGGGCAGCCAGGTTAATGCCGCTGATTTTGAGTTTAAATCATTGTCCGGTATGATGGGTATGAAGGGCAATTCCCTCAGACTATACAGGGTAATGGTCACCAGTACCCATATCACGCTGGATATCTCCATGCTTTTTTTGGTGTGTTTTTTGTTTTATCATCCCATGAGCAGCATCTGGCTTCAGCTCGCGAACATTATGCTCTTTGTGGTTCTATACTGTCTGGCCGCGCTGCTGTCACGGCTGATCCTTAAGGGCAGGATTCTGAGTGATCTGGGGAAGAACAGCATATTTATGATTTTCTCCATCATCTGGATTGTTACTATCTTCTATCTATACAGGAACAGCGGCCAGGGATCGTATACATCTGTTTTCTCCTATCTTCTCCTGTGTGTATGCCTATCCTCTTTGATTTTCATATCCTTCTCCATGGACAACGAAATGCGGATAGTTGCCGGATTGGATGGGAAACATATAACCGACAGGGATTACCAGGCCGCGAAAACCCTGCTGTCCCAGTGGAGTATGTTCTTTTCCAGGTTTATTATGCTTCTTATTCTGGGAGCGCTCTCCCTTCTGATAGAGTATAATCCCGGCGAAATGAGCACCATAAGGATATTGGACAGATACGGCCTTGTTCTTCTTCCGGCCATCTTGCTTGTCCCGGGTTCTCTGGCAGCGCTTAAACAGCCTCTTAACAAGGTTTATGAGCAGAAACTCAAAAAATACTCCTTTCTGAAGGGGAAGGGGTTTACAAATACATCCCTTGAAGACAGGCTGCGCCTGGTGCTTGTTGAAAAGTACAGCAAAAGAATCGGTATTCTGATCTTAAAATCTCTTCTCAAGCCTTTATTTAAGCATAGAATTATTGGCAGGGAGAATGTTGATGCCGAGTCCCTTCCCGCCGTATTTGTCTGTAACCACTCGGAAATATATGGACCGGTGGCTTCGGTACTAAATATGCCCTATTACTTCAAGCCATGGATTCTCAATGAAATGGTGGATATCAACAAGATTTCGGGTCATATTCAGCAGGGTACCTTCGACAGGCAGAAATGGATACCGCGCCCCATAAGGAGCAGGATGGGAAGGTTCGCTGGACCCGTGGTCGCCTGGATGATGCAGTCCATGGAGCCCATACCGGTTTATAGGGATAATGGCCGTCAGGTTCTCAAAGCCATCCATCTGAGTGTGGAAGCCCTGGAGGCTGACGACAATATACTGATTTTTCCCGAAAACCCTCTGGTAACCGATGGATATCTCAGGGAGGGCGTTGGTGAGTTTTTCAG
>LFSK01000036.1:3589-4722 GCA_001512555.1 Clostridiaceae bacterium DTU059
CCTTCACGAGATGATGACCGAAATGTCAAAAGGAAATCGCAATGTAAAATAATGATTAATAAGATGCTTGTAACCATGGCAGCAGCGGTGTATGATGGCATTCATACAAGCCATAGCGCATGAGAAAACTAAAATAATGAACTGACTATTTTGATCAGGCTCCGCAGCAATATCTTGGGTTTTGTCGGTCATATTACAGACATTGGATGGATTAAAATGTATTTATAATATGAAGTAAATGTAAGCGAAAGGTTTTTGAAAGGAGTCTTTATTATGGTCAAAACAAGAGCCAGGATATCTGGGATCCTGTTGTGTGTGGCACTGCTATTCAGCATCATACCAGCGCAAGCCACTACTTCAGACGAAGTATATGTCTCCATGGAAGAAGCGGTTGTAGGCCTTCTTGATACCATTGGTCTTGATGCGCTAAATGATACCCGGAGTGATCTGAGCGTATTCTCTGATGCCGACCAGATCAGTTCCCAATATGCAGATCAAATTGCCATAGCTGTCACAAATGGCATATTGCCGATTGTCCCTGGGGAAGAGTTGAATCCCCGTATGAGCATTACCCGCCTTGAATTTGCTCTGCTTGTGGGCAATTCCATGAGAGAACTGCCCGTAATTAAAGAAGCTCCTGTTTTTTCGGATGTTCCCGCTGAGAGCGTTGAAGAATTGAGCCGCATAACCGCTGCAGGTCTCATGAGCGGTTATGGTAATGGCTATTTTGGATCGGGCGATTACCTGACAAAGGAACAGTTGGGAATAGTTCTGAATAAAATAAGATCTCTTTCTTCAGTAAGACCCCAGGATGATTTCTTCTACTCGATAAACCATGAATGGCTAACCGGAACCAGACTTCCCGCAGGTTATCCCGGTATGACCACTTTTGACGAGGTGGACAGAAAGAATACTGATAAACTCAAGGCCATCGTTCAGGAACTGATGGAGAATCAGGGAACCTATCAGGAAGGAACCGTTGAACAAAAAATTGCAGACTTCCACCATACCCTTTTGGATATGGAAAACCGAAACAAGGAAGGTATCAAACCCATTAAAAAATATCTGGATTTAATTGATGGAGCATCAACTGTCCAGGAACTCCTTGATGTAATGGCTCAAATTGAGTCAGA
>LFSK01000113.1 GCA_001512555.1 Clostridiaceae bacterium DTU059
GGTTCTGCGTCAATTGTTGGGGTAGGACAAAGTAAAATGAAATCGCTATATGTTACTGGCAGATGGTCATTTAGATTGTCTGCCAGTTTCATTTAAAAGAACTATATTAAGCCATTACATGGAGTATTCTGTTTCGAAATCTTTCAAAGTTTTTCATACCAAATGCATTTCTTTTAATAACTTTAATTTTGTTGTTAACACCTTCGGTATAACCATTGGTATATGGAACATCAAAGGAATTGAGGATTTCTTTTTGCCAGTTATTAAAAGCCCTAAAACAGTTATCAAATTCAGGTAGTTTGTATCCATAGACCAGCATATACCATTTAGCAAGTTGTTTTTTGGCTTCATAGCTATTTGAAGAATCCATCACCTTGTAAAATTCATTCTTTAATACGTAAGCATGTCGTAAGCGTTCAGATATACTCAACATTGCCTCAACTTGATCGACTTCACTTGGTGTTAAATTCTCAGGCCTTTTTAGAAGAACTCTTCTGCTCCTTTTGAAATACTTTCTTCGTTGCTCATGAAACTTCT
>LFSK01000076.1:0-1382 GCA_001512555.1 Clostridiaceae bacterium DTU059
CGGCTGACAGCTATGATGCCCAGTTTTACTTCCGGAATATTTTTCATGCTGTTTTCCTCCTTAATACGAAATGTAAAAGAGTGAACCATATACATCATAACATGGCATAAAACGTCCTGTCAGCAATAACCATAAAAGTACGGCCATTATAGAATAAAAAATGGCAAAGTCCGTGCTTCATCACGCTTTGCCCGGAACTATAAGGATTAACAGTCGTATCAGCTGATGATATCCACTATGAAAACTGTGGGGTTCTTCTGAAGATCCAGCACATATGGATCGAGAACAGGGGGGCCGTTTTTTCTTGTGATAACTGAAACAATGGGTCTCATGGACGGAAGGCCCCTTCTTGAGGAAAGCACCCTTGCAACTTCACCGGTGTTGAGCATCACAATGAGATTCTCAGGATATATGGCAATATTGCTTATAAAGGTCTGAAGTATGTGGGGATCAAAGAACTGCTCAGTCTGGGACATGAGGTATTCCGCAGCCTCATGGGGCATATAACGTTTGCGGTAAACACGGTTGGCAGTAAGGGCATCATAAACGTCGGCTATGCTGATGATACGTGCCATCCGGTCTATATCAAAATCTTTAAGGCCAATGGGGTATCCCGAGCCATTCCACTTTTCATGATGCTGGCATATGATCTTGGGTATTCTTGCAGACAGTTCGGGTGTCTGTTCTGTTATTTCCATTCCGTAAATGGAATGGTTTTTCATGATGAAATATTCTTCATCTGTTAGTTTACCGGGTTTGTTGAGTATCTCCAGGGGTATCCTGCATTTTCCAATATCATGGAGGATGGCTGCCAATGCCAAATCCCTTATCTCATCGAGGGGCATGTTGAGAGCCTTGGCTGCAATAACCGAATATATGCAGACATCTACCGAATGAAGGAAAGTATAGTTATCAATATCCCGGATACCGGTGAGAGCCATGAACACGGTATCATCGTTCAGAATCTGGCGCACAAGTTCATAAACGGTTTCTCTAAGGGTCTCAATGTCAAGGGGCTTATCCAGCCGGGCTCTTTCCATGACCGATTTGATATTGCAGAAAACATCCTCGTAGATAACCTCCTCATCTATCAGCTTCAGGGGAACCAGTTCTTCCTCTACAAAGACATGATCGACATTATAGGCTGAGAGCCGCTGTATGTACCGGGGCTTTATAACAAATCCCTTAAGCAGTAAAATCCGTCCATCATCCGTGAATACGTCCTTGGCAAGCCGCATCCCGGGTTTCAGGCGGGAAATCGGTTTTTTCAGCATAAGAGTCCTCCAATGGCAGGCATGTCCTGTTGTATAACACTTATTTACCACCAAGCATATTATATTAAATAGAATTTATTAATAAAAATCAATATATGTCAAGCTTGG
>LFSK01000076.1:1413-1695 GCA_001512555.1 Clostridiaceae bacterium DTU059
ACGGTTATGGAAATCCTCAAAAAGCAGCCCCGTAAGAACTGTAACGCGGGTTTTAAGATTATCCTGACCATTCCTGAAGATGCTTCAGATAATCTTGAAGGGATTATCAGGATGACCTTTTCTGAGGAAATCCCTGATAAACTCATGACCGATGGCAAGCTCTACGTCTCCACTTCCGGTGATAATCCGCAAGTGCCCCGGATTATCAGGGATATGCAGCAGATGTACCCCATCGAAGTGTTGCCCCTGATAGACAGGTATTGTATCATAACTGGTAGTAAG
>LFSK01000076.1:1838-3734 GCA_001512555.1 Clostridiaceae bacterium DTU059
TTTTCGGTTTCCGAGTGCAAAAGGCAGATCCCCACAGAGCTTGAGGAAATGGAGCGATATCTTGCAAGCGGTTTTATCAAGGGGTTGGGTCCTGCCACCGCTAAAAAAATAGTGGCAAGATTTAAGGAAGAGACCTTTACAGTCTTACAGTCCGATCCCCTTCGTCTGACAGAGATTAAAGGGATTAGGCCAGAAAAAGCCCTGGCGTTCGGACAAGCCTTTTCGGAGCATGAGTCCATGCGCGGTGTGGTCATGCTGGTTCAAAAATTCGGCATATCCTCCCTATACGCAACAAAAATATGGAAGAAGTTTGGCACCTCTGCCGAAAGGGAGATTCAGAAGAATCCTTATCGGCTCATGGATCCCGATGTGGGACTGGGATTTAAGACCTGTGACAGTATCGCCCTTAGGCTGGGCATTGATCCCTGTTCCGAATTTCGATTGAAAAGCGCCTTATGGCACAGATTAAGCCATTCGATCCTCAACGGACACACCTATTACCTGAAGGAAGATCTTATCAGTGAGACACATAAACTGACAAATGTACCTGAGCAGCTGATCCGTAATGCTTTTGACGGACTCTTGCTTGAGTCTGAGATACATATTGAAAGACAGTATGCCGACAGAGTCTATGCCCATTATCTTTTTGAGGCTGAAAGATACAGCGCAAGACGGCTGACCGCTCTGAACCAGTTTATTGAGAATGGTCTGATGGTTCATGTCCATCAATGGTTGTCGCATTACGAGGAACAGAACAGGATTTCTCTGGACGAGAACCAGAAGACAGCCATCATAACCGCTCTTCAAAATGGCGTCACTGTGATAACGGGCGGACCGGGAACCGGAAAAACTACCATTATCAAGGCTCTTATTGAAATATTTCAGGAACATGGAGTTGCGGTTTTGCTGTGTGCGCCCACAGGTCGTGCAGCAAAGAGGATCAGTGAGACATCGGGATATGAGGCAAAAACCGTTCATCGTCTCCTTGAGGTGGGGTATGAGATAGGGCAGGAGGACAGAGCCTATTTCTCAAGAAATGAAGAAAACCCGTTGGATGCCGACGTGATTATCATGGATGAGGCATCCATGATAGATATTGTGATCTTGAGCTCACTTTTAAAGGCCATGAAGCCGGGTACCCGGCTGATACTGGTTGGTGATGCGGATCAGCTNNGTAAAGCTGGATAAAATCTTCAGGCAGTCCGAAGAAAGCATGATCATCGTCAACGCCCACCGGATAAACCGGGGAATGGAGCCCATCCTCAACACCGAAGAAGGCGACTTTTACTTTATACCCAAGCTGGATCCAGGAGAGACGGTTGAAGCGGTTATAGAGCTTTGTGCCTCCCATATCCCTGACAGGTTTGGTTATGATTTTATGAGGGATATCCAGGTACTGACTCCCATGCGGAAGGGAGATACCGGCGTATACAATCTTAACGCCAGGCTCCAGCAACGGATCAACCCGCCTCATGAAAGAAAGCCCCAGAAGCTGGCGGGTGGCATAGCCTATCGTGTGGGTGACAGGGTAATGCAGATCAAGAATGACTATAACAAGGTATGGACCCAGATGGACAAGCAGGGCAAACTGAGTGAGGGTCTGGGCGTCTATAACGGAGATACCGGCGTCATTACCGACGTGGATTTAAAGAATCAGATCATCACGGTGAAGTACGAGGATCAGAGGATTTGCGAATATACCTTTGACGCTCTGGATAACCTGGAACATGCCTATGCGGTGACAGTACATAAAAGCCAGGGCAGTGAGTTCCCGGCGGTGATAATCCCGCTTATGAAGGTTCCTCCCATGCTTGTATACAGGAACCTACTGTATACTGCCATAACAAGGGCGAAGAGGTTAGTGGTGATCATAGGAAACCCCGACATACTCCGGCG
>LFSK01000032.1 GCA_001512555.1 Clostridiaceae bacterium DTU059
TCAAAGCCCAGCTTACCATTCAGCCCCGCCCTGAATCCTGACGCTTATATTTATAAGAGAGGTGTAATACCTTCAAAACATCCACCAATGATGATTACCTTTTGTGCCTTGGCGAAAAAAATACGTGAGGATAAGACATGTACAGATTTACCCAGGCTTATCACAGGCTTTATGAGTCCTATGGTCCCCAGGGATGGTGGCCATTGATCAGAGAAAGCCGGGACGGCCTGAAATGCCGATATGAACCCGAAAACTCAACAAAAGAGCTAAACAGGCAGGAACGCTTTGAGATATGTGCAGGGGCAATCCTGACCCAGAACACCAATTGGAGCAATGCTGAAAGGGCTCTTGCCAGTCTCGCCCAGTCCGGCATTCTTAATCCCGATTCCCTTGCCGTCATGGAACAGGAGTTAATTGCAGGCCATATCAGGTCCAGCGGTTACTACAACCAGAAGGCCAAAAAGCTTAAAGCCTTTGCCCAGTTTTTTCAAGGCAACCCTCCCCCGGATCGGAAGCTATTTCTGTCACAATGGGGGCTCGGGCCTGAAACAGTCGACGATATGCTGCTCTACGCCTACGATCAGCCGGTGTTTGTTATCGATGCTTATACCAAAAGACTCTTTTCCAGGCTTGGACTATGCGATGCCAAGGTCACCTACCATGAACTGCAAAACAAAATCATGAGTCATCTGGAAGAGGACATCCTTATGTACAAGGAGTATCATGCTCTGATAGTCAGGAACGCAAAGGAACATTGCCGCAAGTTGCCGGAGTGCAGGGGGTGCCCCCTCGAAGACATCTGCATGCATGCACGGCTCACCGGCGAAACCTGACAGCACCATGAGCCCTATACTTCACCTAGATTCCAACTAAGACACTCCATAATCCTCTTCACGGAAGCTGGATCACCTTGTTGTTTTTCGATTCCCTGTACAATACAAAGCGGTTGCCCAATACCTGTATCACATCCGCTCCCAATTCCCCGGCAAGCGCATCGGCAGCCTCCCGGGCAGTCAGCGGCGAGTTTCGCATGACACTGGCCTTGACCAACTCCCTGGCCTCCAGAGCCTCATCGAACTGCCGTATGCTATTTGCCTCCAGACCGTTCTTTCCCACCTGGAAAATTGCCGGTATGTTGTTAGCAAGAGATCTTAAATAACTTCTTTGTTTCCCCGTCAAATTTATTTCCCCTTATCAAGTGTTTTTATCATAACCGTTCCAAAGCATGCTCAGGCTTAGGTTAATCAGGGTATATAATCAAATTCTATCTCTCCCATGCGGACCGTGTTCCCTTCCTGGATGCCTTTTTTCTCCAGCTCTTCGATGACGCCAATATTCTTAACTGCACGTTGAAAGTATTGCAAAGATTCACGGTCATTTAGGTTGACCGAACCCAGGATCTTCTGAACCCATGGACCCTCTACAACAAAGATGTCATTTTCTCTTGTGACAGTAAAGGGAGGCTCCTCTTCCTGAACCTCGACGACGGCCTCCCTGTAGGATGGATCAAACAGGATGACCTCAGGTATTTCCTTAAGCCTTTCATAGGCATACCTGATCAGTTCATCCACTCCTTTTTTTGTAGCTGCTGACAGGGCGAAAACACGGTATCCCCTGCCCTCCATCTCACACTTGAACCTCTCCAGCCTGGACATGTCGGTTAATGCGTCAACCTTGTTGGCGGCAATGATCTGGGGCCTTTTTGAAAGCTCCGGATTGTATTTTTCAAGCTCACGGTTGATCACGTCAACATCACTTATGGCATCCCGCCCGTCAGCCTCGGAAATATCAACTACATGGATGAGCAGCCGTGTGCGCTCAATATGCCTTAAAAACTGGTGTCCTAACCCTGCACCCTCATGGGCTCCTTCAATGAGGCCGGGTATGTCTGCCATGACAAAGCTGGCTCCCTCACCCAGGGATACAACACCGAGGTTGGGAGTAAGGGTGGTAAAATGGTAATCGGCAATCTTGGGTCTTGCTGCCGAGACCACAGACAGCAGCGTTGATTTTCCAACATTAGGAAACCCAATCAGGCCAACATCGGCCAGAAGTTTCAGTTCCAGTACTACCATTCTTTCCTCTCCGGGTGTGCCGTTGCGGGCAAAATTGGGTGCCTGACGCGTCGGAGTGGCAAAATGCTGATTGCCCCATCCGCCCTTTCCACCTCTAACGATGATCTCTTCCTGACCTTCCCTGGACAGATCCGCAAGAATCCTGCCGGTTTCCTTGTCCTTTACAAGTGTACCCAGAGGCACTCTAACCACAAGATCCTGACCGGAACGGCCACTGCAATTCTTGCCGCCGCCCCTCTCACCATTCTGTGCCACATACTTCCTTTTATATCTGAAGTCAACGAGGGTTCTTAAGCCCATATCAACCTCGAATATGATATTGCCGCCGTTTCCGCCGTCCCCTCCGTCGGGACCACCATTGGGTATATATTTCTCCCTGCGGAAGGAAACGGTACCATTGCCGCCGTCACCCGCCTTCAGGTAAACCTCAGCCACATCAAAAAACATCCAAAAGCCCTCCCCGGGTCATCCGTTATATCCACTCAACCGGTTTTTTAGATATTAAACAAAGAGGGACGATTCCATCGTCCCTCACAAAACCTTTTCGTCTTAGCTGTAAACACTTACCTTTTTCCTGGTCTTGCCAAGCCTTTCGAATTTCACCCTTCCGTCTACGAGGGCGAACAATGTATCGTCACTGCCTATTCCAACATTTGCACCGGGGTGGATCTTGGTACCTCTCTGTCTTACCAGAATGTTACCTGCCAGTACATACTGACCATCTCCACGTTTAACACCCAGCCTCTTGGACTCACTGTCACGGCCGTTCTTGGTGCTACCCATTCCCTTCTTGTGAGCAAACAATTGCAGATTTATTCTTACCATTGGTTACACCTCCTTATTCATTACGCGCAAATGCCTTGCATACTGCATTTCAATTTGTTTTAAACCAATCTCCAGGGTTTCAAGTATTACTTCAGCTTTAGCTAAAATATCGGGGGATATATCTTGGGGAAGCATCATCTCAAGGCTGCCGTCGGACTCACTGTAGTCATTTATGCCGCACAGCTCAACCAGTGATCCGATGGTGGTATAACCGATGGCGGATATGGCTGCGCATACCAGATCATATTCTTCCTGCCGGTTGGCACCGGCATGTCCCCTAATCTTAAAACCCCTTATCAATCCATCTTTCGAACGGTAAATCGTCGCTTTTGTCATGATTCTTTCTCAGACGTTGATCTTCTCGATCTGCACCTTTGTGTAGGGCTGTCTGTGTCCCTGCTTTCTTCTGTAATGCTTCTTGGATTTATACTTGAAGACAATGATCTTCTTTGACTTACCATGTCCAAGAATCTTTGCAGTTACAGTAGCCCCGCTGACTGTGGGATTGCCCACGTTCAGGCTATCGTCCTTGGATACGGCGATAACCTTATCGAATACAACCTGTTCTCCCTCATCGGCAGACAGTTTTTCGATGAAGAGGGTATCTCCTTCCTGGACTCTGTACTGCTTGCCCCCAGTCTCTATTACTGCATACATAATGGTGCACCTCCTCCTACCAATCTCGCCGCAAAAGGGACAGATCCGACCCTGCAAAACCAGGGAAAAAATCTGGTTTAGAACCCTTTTTCGTGCGGTTGCCGTTATATTCTAACACAAGGCTATTCCCATGTCAAACATTTTTAGGCCGCTCCTGCCAACGCTTTCCGCTAATATAAGGGCTT
>LFSK01000150.1:0-1351 GCA_001512555.1 Clostridiaceae bacterium DTU059
AGTTCCTGGATATGGCTTGCCTTGACCTTGATCTGCCCGCCGCTCTCCACTGTTATAACCAGTCCGGTGCCCTTCACGGTTTCCAGTCCGGCCATGACCCGGGCCATGAGAACCGATTTCTTAAGATCCTCCACATATTTCATATCCATATTTTCATCATTTTTCAAGGCGGATACTTCCTGTTGGAGTTCTTCTATCCTCGCCCTGAGGCTTTCATTATTCTTTCTTTCCACAAGAAGCTCTTCCACCAGTTGGCTGAGGTTCTTCTTTTCATACTGTGCCAGCACCAGGTTTTCGTTGACACTGTTATACTGCCAGGCTATCGCAACGCCAAGCAGCAGGCAAACAAGGGTTAATGCCATGGTCTTAAACAGCTTCACTCTGATACCACCTCCAGACTGCTTAACCATTCGTCTATAGATTCGTAAAGACGGTACTTCTCTATAACCATGTCGTACTCCTTCCTTATGTCAACCCTGATGCCATAAATCCTCATAATCGCTACATTGGAAAGCTGATCGATGGCATTATATAGAGTATCAGGATCACCAATGGCCTTGATGACGTATGGGGGCGGATACCGGCTTTTGTTAAGGAAAATGGTAGGCCCGGCACAAACCAGCTTGGAGGTTCCCAGAATCCGTTCACCGTTTATGGATATAGCCTCTGCGCCGTTGCTGCGTAATTCGTTGAGTATGCCGGTGATGTCGGCATCATGAATGATATAGTCCTCAATATTCATGTCCCCTGCTGTCTGGGCATCCTGCATGGTAATTATGATGCCGTCTCCCCTGACATTGGTCAGCCCGGCTCTGAAGTATTCATAATCCCGTTGCCTGATAAGTTCCATTATTTCAGGATCCTGCTGCCGGCTGCCAATATTGTCCAGCAGCTGGCTCCATTCAGCCTCAAGATTGTTCAGCTCTTCCAGAAGCTTTCTTCCTTCAGCCTCCTCGGCCTCAAGTCTTGATGCCATCTCCTTTACCGATATATTACCTTCAGAGGTATTGATAACCCCCCTGAACTGGAGGGTTATCAGCATCCCCAACAGGAGGAATACCATGAACATCAGTATTCTGTGGGTCTTTACCATATTATCTGCCTGCTCCTTAAGAATGAACTACAGGAATTCCACAATAGTAACCGTTTTTGAGACGGCCAGATCAATAAATCTTTCTTCCACCTTAACCACCGGTCTTGAAAAATCCAACCTGTTCATGAAAACCACTTCAGCGGTTTCGCCGGTGCTCAGCCTTACTTTGGATCCGACATAATAGTGGGTCATATTATTGAGAAACACATTGAGTACCGTTGGGTCCAGTACGCCGAAACTCTGATGCTGCATGAGCTC
>LFSK01000150.1:1532-5262 GCA_001512555.1 Clostridiaceae bacterium DTU059
TCACTGACAATCAGATAGCCATATTCCGAATGCCTTTTCATCTCTTCAAACTCACTATCGGTAAGCTTTCCGGGTTTATTTATAATCTCTATCGGAACCATGGCCTTGCCCACATCGTGAAGGAGACCGGCCTCCGCGCACTTTTTTACCATGGGCTCGTCCAGGTTCATCCACCTTGCTATCATCATGGAAAGCATGGACACGTTCATGCAATGATAATAAGTATATTCATCGATGCTTCTGATCTGCATGACAGTGTCGATCATGTTCCTGTTTTCCTGTGCCCTGCTGATCATCGAATACACAATTTCGTCAGTGGCTTCCTTGTTCAGCCGCTTACCGGAGGATATATCGGAGAGAGCCTTTTTTATGGTATGTACATCCTGTTCATATTTTACATTAAAATTGTATTCATCGGTTATTGCCCAGTCTTTGTCCACGCCCGATACCGAGAGCATGCTTTCCTCATATACAGGAATATATTGAATACCCATGTTTTTTAAGTGCTCAATGGCACGCTCGTCAAGACTGGTGTCTTCAAACAGGATGACTGCGCCATATTTATTTATAATGGCTTCAGCGGTTCGCATCCCTGGTTTGCACGAATCCACTGAGATTATAAATCTACTACCCCGCATTAATGACTCCCCCGTATTGTCTTTGGCTATATCCTATAATATCTATCGAATAAAAACCGACAAAAGCTTTACCATCCAGTCATTACATGCCGCACATCTGCCTGAATTCCTGCTCATCAATAATTCTTACGCCCAGCTTTTTTGCCTTTTCCAGCTTACTGCCTGCCTCGTCTCCAGCCAGCACAAAATCGGTTTTGCCGGATACACTGCCCGATACCTTTCCGCCCAGTTTCTCGATGATTTCGGAGGCCTGAGCCCTTGTAAATCCCGGCAGAGTTCCTGTAAGGACAAAGGTCTTCCCGTTAAAAATGCCGTCCTGGTTGTTTGAAGCGGTGGATACCATCTGGACACCAGCCTCTTTCAGCAGTGACAGGGTGTGCCTTGTCTGCTCCTGCCTTAAAAACCCGAACAGGCTTTCGGCCATTTTCGCTCCATACTCATTGATGGACTGAATCTCATCAACTGTTGCCTCCATAAGCCTGTCCATGCTTCCAAAATGGCGCGCAGCCAGTTGAGCTGCACGAAGCCCTATGTGCCTTATGCCGAGACCAAAGATCAATCGGCTCAGGTCATTGGATTTGGACCTTTCTATGGATTCCAGCAGGTTTTCCACCGATTTTTCTCCCATGCGTTCCAGCGCTGTAAGATCACTCCGCCTCTCTTTCAGCTTGTAGAGATCAGGTATTCCCCTGATAAAGCCCTTTTCCAGGAGCATTTCTATGAGCGCCGGACCAAGTCCCTCAATATTCATGGCATCCCTGGAGGCGTAATGTACCAGACTCCTGAACAGGCGTGCAGGACACTCAATTCCTGTGCAGCGCCTGATAGCCTCGTTCTCCTCCCTGACAGCAGGCGCGCCGCATACCGGACAGTTCTCGGGCATGGTATATGGCTTGCTGTTTTCAGGTCTGAGCTTTAGGTCAACCTCCACCACCTCGGGTATGATCTCTCCGGCTTTTCTGATCCAAACGGTATCCCCCGCCCTTATATCCTTCTCACTGATAAAATCTTCATTATGGAGTGTCGCGCGGGAAACGGTGGATCCTGCAATCCTGACCGGCTCCAGCACAGCATTGGGGGTGAGTGCACCGGTCCTTCCCACTTGAATGATGATCTCCTTGAGCTTTGTTTTTTTCATCTCGGGAGGATATTTATACGCAACAGCCCATCTTGGAGCCTTGCTGGTGGATCCCAAGACAGACCGATGCTCAAGATTGTCTATTTTAACCACAGCGCCGTCGATTTCATAAGGAAAGCTTTCCCTGCCCTTATCTATGGCCTCAATCTCCTGGATAACCTCATGGATATTGCGGCACACCGCATATTCGGGGCTTATCTTAAAGCCCAGACTCTTTAAAAACTCCAGGGATTCGGAGTGGGTTTTAAAGCTTCTTCCCGTAACCCTCTGTACATTGAATATGAATATGTCCAGCTTCCTCTGGGCGGTGATGGCAGGATCCAGTTGTCTTAATGAACCCGCTGCGGCATTGCGGGGATTGGCAAAGAGCTTCTGTCCCAGCTCCTCCTGACGCCGGTTCATCTCAAGAAAGAACTTACGGGGCATGAATACCTCCCCGCGAACCTCAAGAAAAGGTATTTCCGGCTCCCCGGGCAGACGGTTCAGCCTCAGGGGTATGGAACGGATGGTCTTTAGATTCTGAGTGACATCCTCTCCAACCAATCCGTCACCCCGGGTTGACCCCCGAACCAGCAGTCCGTTTTCATATTCAAGAGAGACAGACAGCCCGTCAATCTTTTTTTCAACAACATAGGCCACCTCCTGACCCAGTGCCTCCCGCATCTTTCTGTCAAAATCAATAAGTTCCCCAATGTCAAATACATCGTTGAGGCTCTCCATCTTAACCTCATGAATAACCTTAGAGAAAGCGGTATCGGCCTGTTCTCCGACTCTGCGGGTTGGCGAATCAGGTGTGACCAGTTCGGGATGAGCCTGTTCAAGATCAACCAGCTCACGATACAGCATATCGTATTCATAATCACTGATTTCGGGATCATCTTCAACATAGTACCGATAGTTATGATAATTGATCAGTTCTCTAAGCTGCTTGATGTATTCCTCGGCATTAAGGCTGTTGTTATTAGGAGCCTGTTTCTTTAAAGACATAAAGATCCCCCTCGTATTCAAAGACCTCCAGGATGTCGAGAGCTTGCTTAATCCCTTCGGTGATGCCAATTGCCGTATTGGTTCTGAATTCATCGGATTTCAGCCGGTCATGATCTTCCTGATTGGTTATATAGGCCGTTTCCACCAGAACTGCAGGCATTTTAGTATTTCTCAGCACAGACAGATCGCTTTCGATAATTCCCCTGTTATAGATGCCGTTTTGGGTCTGTATGGCCTTTCCCATGATTCCCGCAAATTGTTCGCTGTTGAAGCCATCGTATATAGGCTGCTTGTTGAGGTAATAAATCTCCATACCGTTAACCTGCCTGGCACCTTTAAATTTCAGGTCGTAGGCATTCACATGTATGCTGACAAACAGGGTTGCACTATTCTCATTGGCCAGCTGCGCCCTCAGCATGAGATCTTCACGCTGGTTATTGGCAAGGCGGGTATCAGTATCGCGAGTCACAACAACATCTATACCGGCCTCGGTTAGTAAATCTCTGACCTTAAGAGCTATATCAAGGGTTACTTCCTTTTCATAAAACTCATCTTCATAGGGTGATGTGGTACCCGGATCATCCCCGCCGTGTCCGGCATCAATAACAACCTTAACCTTTTCCATGGTTTTGCCTGCCGGAATCTCAATGGGCGGCGGTGTGAGCTCAGGTGTGGGAGGCGGTACAAAGGGAGTAACCACTACCGAGGCGGCTTCCGAGTCCCCGGTCTCCCCCCTTTTCCCCAATGCCACTACCACAGCCGTAACCATGAGTAAGAAAACCAATAATGATGCAATAAACCTGGTATGATTCTTCAGCTTGAACCTTGGTTCGGGCTTGGGGAACTTCAGGTAGGCCATTTTTAAGTATCACTCCTGTTACTGTGCTGTATTATCATGATACTATAATTTATACGTAAAATATAGTGCAACTTGACTGACATATGCAGGCAGAAAGGTTAAAGCCGC
>LFSK01000150.1:5332-8594 GCA_001512555.1 Clostridiaceae bacterium DTU059
GAAGCATTTGCCTCGCATATTTTCACACAGTCAGGCATCCCCGTGTCCCCGGGGTGGGGCAGAAACCACGGATACATACTACTGTATGAAACGATCCACATCCTTTGCATCTATATTTTTGTGCAGTGCCATATTGATTCCGTTTGCCACCAGCTTCGAAAGATACTCCACTATCTCATCGGTATCCTTGGGTGTAACAACAAGATTACCCGAATAGGGTTCCAAAAGGCTGATGATGGTCTGGTATTTCTCATCCCGGTCGATATTGGAGAGCATTGTATATAAACCGCTGTCCGTTGCACTCTGATTAATCATGCTATCTATCATGAGATCAATGGTATCACTGACGATTGTGGCCGCATCAACAACGGTTGGGATACCAATGGCAATAACCGGCACCCCAAGGGTCTCCTGGGCGATAGCCATACGCTTATTCCCTATGCCCGAACCCGGTGCGATTCCGGTGTTGGCCAATTGAACCGAAGCATTTACCCTGTTCATGTTTCTGGATGCCAGGGCATCAACCGCAATTACCAATGCTGGCTTAATCTGATCCACCACGCCCTTGATGATATGTCCGGTTTCAATTCCAGTCAGGCCAAGTACACCGGGAGCTATAGCGCATACCGGCCTGACACCGTCGTCTATCTCCTGGGGCAGATATTCATGCAAATGACGTGTTACCATCAGATGAGAAGATACCCTTGGTCCCAGAGAGTCTGCGGTGACATTCCAGTTGCCCAGCCCAACCACCAGTACGGTGTCCCTGTCATTGATCTGAATCAGATTTTCCAGTTCCCTGGCCAACATCCTGCAGGCCTTTTCATATAGATCCCTGCTGCGTTCACGAATTTGCGGCATGTCCATGGTTATATAAGTCCCCATGGGCTTTCCGGTATTCTGTTCACCCAGGGGTGATACCACATGAACCCTGGTTATGCTGACCTGCTGATCGCCATTCTGCTCCACCCGGATGCCGTCCTGGACTCCCTGCTGTTGTATCATCCTGGCGCCCGGACCCGCGGCACGGGATTCGTCAGCCATATCGGTACGAATGCTCCTCACTAGTCTTGCCATAACAACACATACCTTTCCTTGAGTTATGATAAACGCTTTGCGCTTATTATGAACCATTTCTATTTTTTTCATCCCAATTGGGCAACATCCAAAATACCTGTGCTTTCATGCAGAACAAAGCCCTTTTCCGGACATGCTATAATAAGCAGTAAAAAAAACTGCGGTATGAACAAGCTTTCCAGACATGAGCAAAAAAATATTGCATTGGGACATGGTTCATGTTAATATATTGTGTGTTGACTTAACGCTCAGGAGGTGAATCAGATGCCGAATATCAAATCTGCAATCAAAAGGGTTAAGGTCACCAAGACCAAATATATGCAGAACAGAATGAAGAAGTCCGAGCTCAGAACGGCCCTTCGTCGTTATCGCGAGGCTTTGGATGCAAAGGCAGATAATGCTGAATTATTGCTCAAGGATGCCATTAAAAAGCTGGATCAGGCAGCAGCAAAGAGGATAATTCACAAGAACGCCGCCTCCAGAAAGAAGTCACAACTTATGAAGGCTTATAAAGCTTCCATCTGATTCTTTCACGGGCATGCAATGACAAAAAATAAACGTACTTTAAGTACGTTTTTTTGTTTATGCATATTATAACGGCATATGACGGGTAATCTCAGTGTCTTAGCTCCTGAAGCACTGTCCGGACTTTGCCGGTGCCTAACGGTTACTATAGTCTTCAGTTGACATTCTTAACTGTGATGTTCTCCATGGGCACCTGCGCATGCCGAACCACGATATCGCTTATGATGGCCACCTGCTGGGAAGACAGGCTGCTGGCATTCACAATAACATCTATAAACTCGGCATCGCTTATATAAACCAGCGCATCCGAAAAACCTCTCTGCTTGATCAGGGTTTCAATGGTATTTTCAATTTCGCAGCGGTTGATTACATCCACCAGTTTTTCCTGAGCCTGCAGGGTGGCGGCATTGGCGGTATCCCCGCTTTCTGCCAGGGATTTGAGCTCTTCTTTCTGCCTGCTCCTGGCTTTGTCACGCTCCAGTCTTGCCTCGGCGAAATAGCCTGAATAGATATCCGAGCTGGCATCAGTCGATGCTTCCATCGCCTGTTCCAGTTCATCCTCACCCTTTACATAAACAGCCGCACCCGGGATATCCTCCGGTTCCTCACTGCCATCGGCAGTATAAAGGATTCCGGCTCCGGCCAGGTCACCAGCATCTCCCACTCCTCCTGAATTATACTGCAATATGCCAACAGCGATAATCACCAGTACAAGTCCGAGGACAATAACCTGTTTTCTTTTCATACCCTTCCCTCCAAACCAAGCATACCGATTATTTGTGTTTCAGAATCTGAACCCGGTGTTCGGGCACTCCCAGGAGTGTGCAGACTGCGCTGTTGAGTTCCTGCTTCACCAGAAAATCATCGGCTCCCTCTGCCACCACCACGACCCCTTTTATCTCAGGAATTTCCACCTTCAGGATGACCGGTTTGTCATCACCTGATAATGCAAGTTCACGCCTCTCACTGCTTTCAAGGGATATTCTTTCGGTTTCTTCATCGCTTCTGCTGTTCAACTGGTCATTATATGCGGGCACCATCTCACTGCTTGAATCGGCGTAGATCATGACCTCAACCTTTCCGGCCCCTTCCACCTGAGAAAGAAGGTTGGACAGTCTCTCTTCAAGGTTCATGATGATATCCTCACCGATCAGGCCGGATGCCTGTGACCATTGACTTTGATCTGTGTCCGGTTCCGAAGATGGCACTCTGGATGAATCCCCCGAACCTCCCGGCCTTGTAAAAAAACCACCTGCTAAGATGATTATTACGCCAACCACCACAATTATGACCAGATTTTCAAATGTGTTAAATTTCTTTTTCTCCCCCTCTTTATTGTCCTTTACAAAAAAAGATGTCAGCTTTTTCATGTCTTTCACCTTCCTTCAAAGACGCTACTGTCCACAACAACCCTGTCTTTATCAATCCCCAGCGTCTGGGACAATTCTGCCCTGATCCTCTCCTCCAACAGATGGCTGAAAACCGCTCCCTCATTGCCCGGACGGGGACCCACTTTTATATACAGTTCTCTTATGGCACCATAGTCACTGCTCCGACTGTTTTCCTGCAGAACCAGGTCTGCCCCTATGACTATGAAATCCCTTTCTCCCTGATACCGGTATTTCACATCTGAGATCAAAGACTGCCTGTATATCTCCAG
>LFSK01000101.1 GCA_001512555.1 Clostridiaceae bacterium DTU059
CGGTCCCTGGCCAGGATATCACCGGTTTCGCATATGTTGCCGACAATGGTAACCTTCTCTTCATTCCGGGCTTCAAGAATTCTATTGTTCCTGAAAGCCACAACCTCATGATAGGAATCATAGAGCATAGGCCTCATAAGTACATTAAAACCAATATCGGTTCCTATATATTTAGTGCCATAGTTTGTTTTTACCGCATGCACTGTTCCAAGAATGGCACCGCATTCTGCAAATGGATAGCGGCCGGGCTCAATCTTGAACTTAAGATCCCCTCCATACTGCTTTCTGAAATCCAAAAGCAGCGGAGCAAGCTCATTACTTAGCTTTTGAAGATCCAGGCGCTTCTCCCCATGGAATCGCCTGTAGGGTATTCCGAACCCCCCGCCTAAATCAACAAATTCCAGATTATCAAACTTTGCGGCTATGTGGAGCAAGGACTTTACGCTGTCGATGAACGGTTTTCCATCCAGGAACAGAGAACCGATATGCTGATTGATGCCCACTATCCTCATACCATATTTTTTTGCAATGGCTTTGGTATCCTCAATCATGTTTTCCTGAATCCCGAATTTAGTTCCGGCACCTGCGGTAATCACCTTCTCATGATGGCCGGCACCGGTTCCGGGGTTAAACCTGAGAGCAACAGCTCCTCCCTGGTTGATCCTTCCCAGCATCTCCAGTTGGGACAGTGAATCAACGCTGATGAGTATTCCCCTGTCCAGCGCATATTTCATTTCTTCAGCCGATACATTATTGCAGATATAAAAGATTCGTGATGCATCAAAGCCAGCCTTTTCCAGCAGGTACATCTCACCTGGGGACATGGCATCGGCATCCATACCTTCCTCTTTCAATATTTCAAGGAGAAACAGGTTGGAATTAGCCTTTATGGAGCAACTGGCTCCAAACCAGGGATATGGGAGCAGGTTCACCATCTCTTTTACCCTTTCCCTGAGCGTTTTCTCATCATAGACATACAGCGGGCTTCCATATTCTTTGAGCAGACCCTCTGCATCAACCTGGCTTAAAAAGTGTTTCTGCAACATTTGGTTCATTGGCTGCGACCTCCAGTATCCGATAATAATATTTCATTTTTAAGAGAATCCTTGATCAGCTCAACCAGCGGTTTGTTTCTGGAATACAGACAGCTGTCCTCATCAAGACCTGATATTTCACCGGTAAGCACCTGGGTGGAGTCTACAATGATCCTTATTGGACCAGGTGTTTTCTGGATCGTATAAACCATTGCCCCCTCCAATGAAACGCCGACCGAGGTTATGACTACCACCTTAAGACCACGCCTTATGGCATCCAGCAATTCGTCCCGGACATAGGCCATTTCTTTTTCGGCTATGGATACATAAACCCTCTTTCTGGCCTGTCTTATCATATTCTTCATCTTATCCACAATGTGCTGGAAGCCCGTTATGGTAATATAGGGCTCATACTGTGGCTTTTGCCTGGGGCATTCTTTTTTTATCTGTTCCAGGATGGTTTTCATATGGGAAAGAACATTGCTGCAGTATTCGTCGGGTGGAACTGCCGTATAGCGAAGAACCGTCCCTTCGATAACATATGCCCCGCCCTTGTCGGCCAGGCTCGCAAGAGCCTGATAGGCATTTGCACGGGGGATTCCGGTTGCTTTTGCGGCCTCATAGCCGTTCATCTCTCCTTCTCTGCACAATGCCACATACAGCTCCGATTCGTGGCGGGTAAGCCCGGTCTTCATCAGGCATTCGATCAGTGTCACAATCATGACTCCTATTGGTAGTAATAATAACTACCACTAATTTAAGCACGGTTGTCCACACCTTGTCAAGAACGAAATTAACAGCTTTATGGATATGGATTCCTCATCAGTTATGGTACTTATAAAAAAGACCTCTATAAAGCAAACTGCATACCGGATGGTACGCAGTTAATTGTCCATAATTGACCAGATATAGAATCCTCCAGCAGCTCTGTCCGGAATGTGATCTATAATATATTAAAAGGCAAAACTCTTTACATAATCACTCATTACCGCCTGGATCAGGGCATGCCCGCGCTGGTTGGGATGAATACCATCCTCACATAGAAACTGGCTGTAATCCTTTTGCATCAGGAAGGGCTGACGTACATCGATGAGGTCACAGCCCAGACTACCTGCGAGGCTCATAATGCATAGATTGTAGCATTCATGATGACGGTATATGCGATGTACATCTCCCAGCCAGTTGAGTATGTTATTAGGATTCAGCCCTCTTGATATCCATTTGAAATATCTCACCGAATCGATGGGAGGAAGGTTCATAAGTACGGGGCGTATGTTTTTATTCTTCAGCATGTTTACCATATCGATGATGCATTGTTTGAACACATCAAGCGGGGTATTGCATCTGTGCTCTTTTTCCGGGTACTGGGAGACCTCTTTCCAGTTATAGTCGCAATCATTTCCGCCAAACTCTATGACAGCAACTTCACAGTCGATGCCTTTATCCAACGCACGTATCATCAAGTCCCTGGCCTTTGGAGCCGTAAGACCAAAGTGTGAATTGTTACGGATATCAAGCCCCATGCTTTTTAAACCATGAACCGCATTCTCCTCCCTCAGCCGTGTATATCTGCCCCTGTTCTTGTCGTAGATAATGCCTTTTAAGACCGAGTCTCCCCATACATCTATCTTTTTTATCTTCTCAATCACCATAACCACTTCCTAAACCTCAATACCCTTTCACCTAGTTTTGAATACTATGTTATACTATTGCGTTTATACTGTCAATGATTATATTAACCATATTGTGAGATTTTATTAATCGTGTTATAATATTCACCAAAATTGCACGGTAAAAGTTTATGGGTTTTTACAAGGCCTTATATGAGAGGGATTGCATATGGAACCTGCAGATATGAAAAACGAAATGGTCTCTTGGCTTTCGGAGCTAAAAGATCATCAGACAACTGATTGGGATTCTCTTCCCGATCTGGATCTCTATATGGATCAGGTCATCACCTATCTGGAACGACAGATGAGGGTTTTCACCCAGGATGGCGAAGACAAACTCATCACGCCATCAATGATAAACAATTATGTGAAGAATGAAATAATCCCCAGACCCAGTCAAAAAAAATATTCACGGGATCATCTGGCATATCTTCTTGCCATATCCATGCTGAAGCAGGTATTGCCCATAACCGATATTTCAAATATCATCAAGCATCAAACAGGGTACATGGATATGGAGGAATTCTACAACAGGTTCCGGACCATTCAGGATGACACCCTTCATGCCACAGCAGAGCGTGTTGAAGAAGAGATTCTGGCTGAAAAGAACGACAGTTTCAACAACAGGGATGCCCTGGGGATGTTGGCTTTCAAACTGACCTTTGAAGCCAGTGCCAGCATTCTTGCGGCAAAAAAAATCATCCGCATGTTAACCTGTGAAGATAATGCACAAGATGACCAGGAAAAGGATGATAAAAAGAAAAAAAACGGCACGGACAGCAAGTCTGAGAGGAAGAAAAAAAACTCTCATGACATCAGGGATGAAAAAAAGGAAAACTCGGATATGATGTAATTGGCTATTCTTTGGGGATCCTGGGCAGCACCACACGGAATGCATTGCTCCTGCCCAGATTTATAAACTTAACCTTTCCTATCCCTTCAAAAGCGCGCTTTATATTGTTTATTCCCAGCCCGTATTTTAAGAAGCGCTTCTTTTCGTCAACAAGAAAAAGCCTCTGATAGAGCCAGGGATTCCGCCTCAGCGGAAAATCGCCCTTTCTGTATCCGTAAACCCGGTTGCCGCCAAAATAAGCGCCGGGGTTGGTTATCTCAATACTCTTTTTTGTAATATTGACGGTTATACCCCTTGAAGCATCCAGGTAATCCCTGTGAACCAGGGCGTTGGCAACAGCCTCCTCAACAGCGGCAAAGGGGTACTCATCATCGTCGATGATCTCGCGCATCCTGATGGACGCCCAGTCCAGCATGCCGGGAATATTATCTGTTCTCACTTCTGCATGCTGATCATGAATTATTCTGATATGACTGTGGGGCATATAAACCTGCATGTTCAGTCCGAATAACAGCAGTCCGCCGATGGTGGGACTGTATTCTCCATTGCCCTTTTCACCGATAAACCCGAAAGTTTCCATGAGAATCTCGTTGGGTCTGTCACCAGCAATCTGAAGTCCGCTAAAAAAACTCCGGATTCTTTTCATGTCCAGAGCATCCAGCCCAGCATCAGTTCTGATAACGGTTTCAAAAGAGAGAAGTCCGTTTTCCTGGAGAATGGATGCCAGTTCTGCTCTTCTTAAATGGTCAGTGGTGGATCCTCTGCGGATATAGAAAGATCCGTTCTGGATCACCTGATGAGGGGCGTGGCGGCTTTTGTAAATAGTGATAACCGCCAGATTTTTCCCCTCATACTCAATGAAATCAACCTGTGCCGGAACCGGCGGATCGGTCCTGTTATATATGATCTGCTGGATTTGCTCTTCCTGAAAGTCAGCTTTGTCAATGCCGAGAATGCGCTTGGTCTTATCTTCAACGCCATAGATGATATGACCCCTCCCGCCCCTTGAGTTGGCAATGGCGGTGACATCCTTCACCAGTTCCTTCTTATCGCTTTCAGTACAAAGCTTAAGACAGGCCTTGAAATCCAGTTTTTCCCCTTCCTCTCTGGAAAGAAGCTGCTTCACCCTTTGCGCATCCACTGACTAACCATGCCTCCAAAACATTCAGGCTCTAAATTATGTATAATTGACCGTGTATTTTTTCCAGTTCGCATTAAGAAGGTCGGATTGCATGAGGATATTATAGGTATGCTTCATCTTAACATGCTCCAATTGATCATCGGCAAGAATAAAACTGATCTTAGCCTTTTTATCGTTGAGCCTTCCAACACAGATATATTCGGTATCGGGTCCCACGTCGGCATATTGCATGAATTCAGCTACAAACAGACCCTCCTCCAGTTGTTTCAGGTTTTTTTCAAACATAACCTCGCCTGAACTGAACAGGTGTTTCTTCATGAATCATTTCCCCCCAAATAATATGATACCTGACTGATCTCTTTCAGATAGTCCAATTTCCCGTACTTCTTATCAAATCTCTCCGCAATATAGCGGTTAGCAATATTGGAGAACGACTCCAAATTTCCCGGTGAAAGGTTAAAACTAAAAACGCCGGGGTTATCGGAGCAAAGTACATGCAGAATTGCTTTCGCTGTGCCTATGGTCACGGGAACCGCATCTTTATTGGCTCTGGCACAATTCTCGCAGACAAAGCCGCACCTGCTGAAACAAAAATATATGGATTCAAGATCTTTTTCATGACAGGACACACAGCTTGTAACATGGGGTGGGTAACCACATATCTGCATAAGCTTCATGGTAAAGGCTGATGATACCAGCAAGGGTTCCCGGCCTTTGTTAAGCGCATTTAGTCCATGGAGAAGAAGGTTCAGTACCCTGGCAGTGGTCTGATCATCAGAAGATGCATCCGATGCTATTTCAATCATATGCGCCGCGTATGTAAACCTTTCCAGGTCATTGGCCAGATCATAGAATGAGGCCAGTATATCACATCCGTTAAGGATATAGTTGCTCCGCCCCTTGAACAATATGAATTGGCCGTAAGTCAGTACCTGCGTTCCATAGGAATAGCGGCTGTTCTTTCTCGCCCCCCTTGCCGATACCGAAACCTTTCCTATATCCTCGGTAATAAGGGTGATGATCTTATCGGCATCACTCACATTGACCTCCCTTATTACCAAGCCCTTTGTCCTTATAAGCGCCATGACAGGTTCCCCTCTATGATTTATACCCAAGTTCATTGAGCATAAAATCACTATTTCGCCAGTCTTCCTTCACCTTGACCCAGAGCTTTAGCACTACCTTCATACCCAAAAGTCTTTCAATATCCTCCCTGGCACGTGTCCCTATTTTTTTCAGCATGGCACCGCCCTTACCAATGATTATTCCCTTATGGGAGGTTTTCTCACAATATATGTTCGCGTCTATTCCCAAAATATCCTGTTCCTCATTCTCCTTGTAGCGAACCACCTCAACACCCACACCATGGGGCACCTCTTCATCCAGAAGCTCCAGCATCTTTTCCCTGATCAGTTCCTGAACCATAACCCTTGCAGGCTGATCGGTCAGCATATCATCAGGGTAGAGCTTTTCCCCCTCGGGAAGATATTCTTTCAGCACTTTGAAGAGCAGATCGGCTGTTTTTGCGTCAATTGCGCTGATGGGTATGATCTCTTTAAAATCATAGGCCTTGCTGTATTGCTCTATAAGAGGCAGGATCCTTTGCTTTTCAACCAAATCCACTTTATTTATTGCAAGGATAACCGGTGTTTCGGTTTTGGAAAGGGCTGAAATTATGGATTCATCACCAGGGCCGATAGTCCTATCGGTTGCCTCAACAAGGTATAATATGATATCCACATCATCCAGGGTTTCAATGGCCGAATTCCTCATGAATTCTCCCAGCTTATTTTTTGGGTTGTGAATGCCGGGTGTATCCACAAAGACCATTTGAAAATCATCCCTTGTCACCACGGTTCGTATATTATGCCTCGTGGTTTGGGGCTTTTTCGACATGATTGCCACCTTCTCCCCTGTCAGGAGATTCAGTAAGGTGGATTTCCCAACATTGGGTCTACCTATAATGGTTATAAAACCTGATTTGAATGCCATAATCTACAACCGCCTTCTTCTTATATTTAAGGTTCAATAAATTACTCCAGATTCTGGTGTGGTTTTAAAACAAAAGGGTTTGGGAGCAGTTCCCGGAATATGAGTTCCTGGTAGTCGCCATCCCTGTTGCTCAAATATAACGGCGTTTCTGCGCCTAAGAACTCGCTCATCACCTGGCGACAGATACCGCACGGCTGGGTAGGACCCTCGCTGTCGCTGGTAACCGCCACGGCCAGAATCTTTTTGGCTCCGTCGGTAATGGCTTTGGCTATTGCTGCTCTTTCGGCACAGATGGTCGCTCCGAAAGATGAGTTTTCTATATTGCAGCCCGTATAAATCTTCCCATTATCGGCCAGAACTGCGGCACCCACATGAAAACCTGAATAGGGCGCGTAGGCGTTTTGCCGGGCTCTGAGAGCCATGTCCACCATTTCCCTGGCCGTAATTCCAGGTTCAATCTTATTGGTTTTCGCGCCTTTGGCCATGATCATCAGCACCCCCGAATACGCTCTTCTCCATGATAAAGAAACAGCTAAAATCAAATGATAGCTTTTATCTGGTTTGCATCTTAAAGCATTTCCATTTTACCATGTAATATTATAGCAAGGTAGCTTCATTTTTTTGATATTTTGACCTTTAATTATTTTTACTTACCCCTTGTATTTTTCTTAATGCGTGATATACTACAAGAGATGATTCAATCATCATTATTGGATTTAACAATTTTGAACTGCCCCCATCCTTCTTAAATATTCGGATATGGGTCATGGGTCAAGAATTGGATAATCCGAAAATTTTCAAGGAGGTTTGCGGAGAATGGCAGACAAGACTCTTAAGTGCAAAGATTGCGGCACAGACTTCATCTTCACAGAGGGAGAACAGGAATTCTACAAGGAAAAGGGTTTTGAAAACGAACCCCAGAGATGTTTCGAATGCAGAAGGGCCAGAAAGGCTCAGAGAATGGCAAATCGTGACAGATATTAATTCTGGAAATGCTGTGATCAAAAAGGAGAGCTTTAAGCTCTCCTTTATTTTACCTGCTTTTTCTTTATAGCAAGACCCTCTTCGTCAGCATCGATGATTGCCGTGTCCCCTTCTGCTATTTCCCCGTTTATGATCATCCTGCCGAGCCCGGTTTCCACCATCTTCTGTATAAACCGCTTCACCGGACGTGCCCCGTAAACCGGTGACCAGCCCTCTTCCACAATCAGATCCAAAGCATTATCTGTTGATTCCAGGCGAATATGCCGATCCTCCAGGCGTTGGGACAGACCTTCCAGCACCAAACCTACTATTGCCTTCAGTTCCTCCCTGGTGAGGGGCTTGAATAGAACGATTTCATCTATGCGATTTAGAAACTCCGGCCTGAACCCACTCTTAAGCCGTGCCATGACCTTCTCCCGTACTTCATCGCTTAGTTCTCCCTCTTCACCGGCATCCTCCAGCAGGATATCGCTACCTATATTGGATGTCATGATGATCACCGTATTCTTGAAGTTCACCACACGCCCCTGACTGTCGGTGAGCCTTCCGTCATCCAGGATCTGAAGCAGAATGTTAAAAACATCGGGGTGGGCTTTTTCAATCTCATCAAAGAGTATTACGCTGTAAGGTTTTCGGCGTACCGCTTCGGTAAGCTGCCCCCCTTCCTCATATCCCACATATCCAGGGGGAGCACCTATGAGCCTTGCCACAGCATGCTTCTCCATATACTCGCTCATATCGATGCGAATCATATTGTCTTCAGAGTCGAAAAGCGCCTCCGACAGAGCTCTGGCAAGCTCGGTCTTACCAACTCCCGTAGGTCCGAGGAATATGAAGGAACCGATGGGTCTTTTGATATCCTTAAGACCTGCCCTGGCACGCAGAACCGCATCAGCCACGGCCTGAACAGCCTCGTCCTGCCCGATTACCCGCTTATGAAGTATCTTATCAAGATTAAGAAGCTTCTCCTTTTCCTCCTCCATTAAGCGTGTTACCGGGATCCCGGTCCACTTGGAGACGATTTCGGCTATTTCCTCCTCGGTAACCTCTTCCTTGAGCATGCGGCTCTTTAGTTCCTGCTGCTTCTGTTTTTCAGCCTTCAATAGTCCTTCCAGTTCGGGCAGCCTGCCATGCTGCAGCACAGCAAGCCTTTCCAGGTCATAGCTCCTCTCCGCCTGCTCTATCTCCAGGCGCACCTGTTCGATCTGCTCCTTCAGTTCCTTTTCCCTTCTGATATATTCCTTCTCCAATTCCCATTGAGCCTTCATCTGGTTGGCACGATCCTTCAGTTCTGCTATCTCTTCCTCAATTGCAGAGAGCCTTTCCCTTGATCCCCTGTCGGTCTCTTTCTTCAAGGCCTGCATCTCAATCTCCAGTTGCATTATCCTTCTGCTTATTTCATCCAGTTCGGAAGGCATACTGTCTATTTCTGTTCTCAGCATGGCAGCTGCCTCATCCATCAGATCAATGGCTTTATCGGGAAGAAAGCGATCTGAAATATACCGGTTTGACAAAACTGCACAGGCAATGATGGCACTATCGGTTATCCGTACGCCGTGGTGAATTTCAAAACGCTCTTTAAGGCCCCTTAAGATGGATATGGTATCCTCCACCGTAGGCTGATCCACCATTACGGGCTGGAAGCGGCGCTCCAGAGCCGCATCCTTTTCAATATACTCTCTGTATTCATCGAGGGTGGTGGCGCCTATACAATGGAGTTCGCCCCTTGCCAGCATGGGTTTGAGGATGTTGCCGGCGTCCATGGCTCCTTCCGCCTTTCCTGCCCCAACGATATTGTGGAGCTCATCAATAAAGAGGATGATCCGTCCGTCCGATTCTGCTATTTCGTTTATAACCGCTTTCAGCCGTTCCTCAAACTCACCCCGGAATTTGGCACCTGCTATGAGAGCCCCTATGTCCAATGCAAACAGGGTTTTGTTCTTAAGCCCATCGGGAACATCACCCTTAAGAATGCGCTGAGCCAGGCCTTCCACAACCGCGGTTTTACCAACGCCGGGCTCTCCGATGAGGACAGGATTGTTCTTTGTCCTCCTTGAAAGAATCCTGATAACACGACGGATCTCTGCATCCCGTCCTATAACAGGATCCAGTTTTCCTTTTCTGGCCAGTTCAACCAGGTCGCGTCCATACCTCTCCAGAGCCTGATAGCCCATTTCAGGATTCTGGCTGGTCACGCGTCGGCCTCCCTTAATTTTCTCAAGGGCTTCTTCAAAGAGTTTTGCATCAATACCATACTGCTGCATCAACTCTTTTGTATAGCCTCCTTTTTCCTGCATAAGCGCCAGAAATATATGTTCAACGCTTACATATTCATCCCTGTGCCTCTTTGCTATATCCTCAGCCTTAAGCAGAATCTGGTTAAACCTCCTTGTGGCATATACATTGGACGCTGCCGCCCCATATACCTTGGGTTGTCTTTCCAGCTCATTTCTTAGTCTTTGAGCCAGTTCATCGGGGTTCACCCCCAATGACAAAAGGATTCTTGGTATCAGCCCATCCTCCTGCTCCACCAGAGCCAGTGCCATATGTTCCCCGTCCACCTGCTGATGATCCATGCGTATGGCATTCTGCTGGGACATAACCACAGCCTGTTGCGCTTTTTCTGTGAATCTTTCAAGATTCATGATCTCACCTCAAATCCAACACATTTTCTCAGGGTATGATCCATGCTGTCGTCTTACCGATGCCCCATACAGAAGTCAGGATTCATCCCGTAGCTGTTCATAGAGCCTTCTCTGTTTTGGGGTCAGGGTTTTGGGATTGACCAGGCGAACCGACAGGAAGAGATCACCCCTACCTCCGGCGGGGGTGTAGTAACCCTTGCCCGGGATCCTGATCTTTCCGCCGCTCTGAATACCTTCAGGTATACGTACAACTATTCTTCCATCGGGAGTATTGACGGTTTGCTCCCCTCCCAGGGCAGCAACCCATGGTAGAACCGGCAGATCCATGAAAATATCATTCCCTTTCAGCTTAAGGCCATCATCACTGAAACGGACAGTAAGGTACAGATCCCCGTTTTGTCCGCCTGCCGGACCCTTTTCTCCCAAACCCTGCAAACGGATTTTCCCGCCTGGCTGTATACCCTTTGGTATTTTTATGGCGACAGTTCTTCGTCCATTTGGTGTATCAATGCCTATTCGGCGTTCTGCGCCCTTAAGCCCATCGGTAACAGGTATGCTGATTTCAAAATTCCGATCCCCACCCTTCATGGGGTGGTATCGGGCTCCATGGAATGATCCACCGGCAGAACTCCCACCGAATCCGGAATTTCTCAATCCACCGAACAACTCATCTATGTTCAGGCCTCCCGAACCAAAAAACAGATCGAAAAAATCACTGAAACCATGGGTATTGGTGCTCCTGAATTCATATCGCCCGTTTCCAAATCCGAATTGGGAGGGATCGAAATCAAAGCCATTGGAAAAATCGAACCTGCTGCCCAACTGGTCATACTTTCTGCGATTCTCAGGATTTCCCAAAACCTCATAGGCCTCATTTACCATCTTAAACTTTTCCTCATGCTCTTTGCTGCCTGGATTGGCATCAGGATGGTGAGCCTTTGCCAATTTTCGGTATGCCTTTTTTATCTGTTCCTGTGTCGCATCTTTAGGTACGCCCAGTATTTCATAGTAATCCCGGTATTGCATCGACGCACCTCCTTCTTAACTTTGACTTTCCTTGACCTTTATTTATTATAACCATAATTCCAGGAAATTTCAATATTATTTAATTAAACCGCCCATGCAATCATATCATAATCTCGTTATTGCTTTATGCATCATGGAAAAGCCTTTGATCTGCAGGTTTTCCGGCACTTTCAAAGCCGGATCCAAACCACTGTTTTGTTTTATTATCCAAGGGATTGGTATATAATAACCAATACCATAGGCTCTGTTAACTTAGTATGAAAGAAATGAGACCTGAAAGACCTCTGGTAGGTTTAAAAA
>LFSK01000115.1:0-1912 GCA_001512555.1 Clostridiaceae bacterium DTU059
CGCGCATTCATTCCGGAATATCCGGTTGTTACTGCAGAAGAGGGCGCCGGGCTGATCCTTGATTTCATTCCGGTCGCAAGAACTCTCATCGGGCTTAAACACCTGAAAATTTTTACCTTCGGGCCGAGGCCTTACGACTTTTTCGCCTGTAATGCACCCATAAAGGCTCTTTATGACCTGGGTATCGAGATCCAGGAGAACTCAGAACTGGACCTTCTCATCTCATACAGGGCTCATAAAGATGATCCCAGAATAGCGGATGTGGTAAAAGACATGGCGGAGGAACTGGGTACAGGAAATACATATCCCGACATGCTTGAAAGGATGGCTCAATATGAGTTGACCCTTCTGGATTGGGCTGAAGCAAATCTTGGGGCAAGCCGCTATTTTGTCTTTGCCAATAAATGCTGGCCTGCATTCCCTGAACAATTTGGTTTTGAGCCATGCTATGTCAACAGCCGTCTTGCATCAAGAGGTATTCCGGTAGCCTGTGAGGTAGATATCTATGGTGCCCTCAGCGAGTATATCGGTGCCTGTGTAACCGGTGATGCTGTCACCCTGCTTGATATTAACAACTCGGTACCTGAGGATCTGTACAGGGAAAGTATAAAAGACCGGTATCCCTACAAGCTTACCGACACCTTCATGGGCTTTCACTGCGGGAACACACCCATATGCAAGATGAATAAGGGATGCGCCATCAAATACCAGTTGATCCAGCACAGATTGCTTGAAACAGGAGACCCCAACTTTACACGGGGCACGCTGGAGGGGGACATTGCACCCGGTGACATCACGTTCTTCAGACTGCAGAGCGCAGCTGATACCAGTCTCCACGCATACATAGCCCAGGGAGAGATCCTGCCTGTTCCAACAAAATCCTTTGGCGGCATCGGGGTCTTTGCCATTCCTGAAATGGGAAGGTTCTACAGACATGTTTTGATAGAAAAGAGGTTCCCTCACCACGGAGCAGTAGCCTTTGCGCATTGTGGCAAGGCGCTCTTTTCCATCTTCAAATATCTGGGCGTTGAGGATATATCCTTTAACCAGCCCAAGGGTATGCTCTACAAAACAGAGAACCCATTTACATAGCATAAAAAAGAGAGGCTGCCGACACTTTAGTGCAACCTCTCTTTTTTTATCTTTCAAGGTAATGTCATTTTCATACAGGCAGGCTTTGTTTAAGCGCCCAGGCCTGCTTCCTTTCTTAAAAGCTCTGCCTTGTCGGTCTTCTCCCAGGTAAACTCCTCATCCTCCCTGCCGAAATGGCCGTATGCAGCTGTCTTTTTATAGATGGGTCTTCTAAGATCCAGCATCCGTATGATGCCAGAGGGGGTGAGATCAAAATTCTTCCTGATGATATCGGCAATCCTTTCCTCCGGAATACGGGATGTTCCAAAGGTATCCACCAGGATGGAAACCGGCTGAGCCACGCCAATGGCATAGGCAAGCTGAACCTCGCAGCGATCGGCAATGCCCGACGCTACAATATTCTTAGCCGCATATCTGGCCGCATATGCTGCCGAACGGTCAACCTTCGTGGGATCCTTGCCTGAGAAGGCGCCTCCCCCATGCCGGCCCATACCGCCGTAGGTATCCACAATGATCTTCCTGCCTGTCAGCCCTGAATCCCCCTGGGGACCTCCGATAACGAACCTGCCTGTAGGGTTGATATAGTATCGGGTTCTGTCGTCCAGAAGGTGATGAGGAATAACAGGACGGATAACATATTCTATGATATCCTTATGGAGTTGTTTGTATTCTGTCTCCTGTCCATGCTGGGCTGAGATAACAATGGTATCCACCCTAATCGGTTTTCCATCCTCATATTCAACAGTCACCTGGCTTTTCCCGTCAGGTCTGAGGTAGGCCAAAGTTCCGTTTTTGCGAACCGAAGTAAGCTGCTGTGTCA
>LFSK01000115.1:1975-2976 GCA_001512555.1 Clostridiaceae bacterium DTU059
TCATTAACGCCCATGGCTATATCGGGCGATTGCTCGTCAATAGAGGTGATCACCGCACAGGTGTCACAATCGAAACCATATTTCGCGCGATCATAGCCTATCTCCCGAATGGTCTCTCTGACTATCCGCGGGATATCCACATAACATTTGGTGGTGATCTCTCCCATGACCAGTACCAGACCAGTGGTCACAGCGGTTTCACAAGCGACACGGGCATCGGGATCCCGTGCTATGATGGCATCCAAAATCGCATCTGAAATCTTATCGCATATCTTGTCCGGATGTCCCTCAGTAACCGATTCTGATGTAAAAAGTGTTCTTGCAGGCATTTGTACCGCTCCTTTCCTGTTTCGGGTGTATGACATATGACAGGAGCCGGGATAGGCCTAACCATAGCATGCATGCCATGGTTGAACAAAAAAAAATCCCTTCCAATGAAGAGACTTCCCTAAGCCCCTCATCTCTCAGAATGCTGCCATTCTGCGGGAATTAGCACCATTGCCATACAGGCCGGTTGCCGGGTTTCATCGGGCCCAATCCCTCCACCACTCTTGATAAGGCAAAAGCATCAATTTTTCAGGTGAATCATACCATATGGAAATTTTGGAGTCAAGTGCGTTGACAAATGCTTTTCCCAATTAATATAATTGACTTGTGCACCATGTTTATACAAAGAAAAGGGGCACCGCAACGTCACGGCAAAAGTAGGCCGATGCTTAGATATATAATAGTTTGGCCGTTGCGGAACTGATTTGTGCTAAAAGCGAAATGTATTATTTCACTATGCAGGAGGGATCATGGGATTGAAAAGTATGAAAGATACCGCATTGGACAGCTTCCAGTATACCGTTTCGGAGCTGTTGATCAGGAACAAAAGCATATTGGACGGCATGACAAAGCTTGGGGATTCCAACTCAAGGATCAACAGAACTATTTCAAAGGCAGTAACCCAGTGCGGATGTATCAGGGTGAACGCAAAAAAACAGGAATATCCGGAAGAT
>LFSK01000115.1:3058-3553 GCA_001512555.1 Clostridiaceae bacterium DTU059
GCGCCTGAGTTTTATTAAGCAGGTATCATGAATCATCCTTTGATATGTAACATGCTATTATTTTACCCCATGGACTCCTTAACCGGCCCATGGGGTAATTCATATCTAAAATAGGGCTTGCAGCATCTCTTCAATGGTGTTTACAGGACGTATCTCCAGTCCATGATTGTCGCGGAGAGATCTGGCGCTTCCGGCAGGCATGATACAGCGCTTAAAGCCCAGACGGGCACACTCCGACAGACGTTTCTCACTTTGCCCCACAGCCCTTACCTCACCTGTGAGGCCAACTTCTCCGAAGAGTACTGTGTCATGGCTCACAGGCCTGCTTTTAAAACTTGAAGCAATAGCCGCCACTACCCCCAAATCGGCTGCCGGCTCTTCAATCTTCAATCCGCCTGCTACGTTCAGATAGGCATCGAAGCTGTGAAGCTGCATTCCCACCTTTTTTTCCAGAACCGCCATCAGCATGGCAAGCCTGTTGTGGTCAAGGCCAGT
>LFSK01000115.1:3569-3775 GCA_001512555.1 Clostridiaceae bacterium DTU059
CCCATTTCAAACAAACCGATCTCATTGGTAGATCCAAAACGATTCTTCACTGACCGAAGAATTCTGTAATCTTGGCGTCGATCCCCTTCAAAATAAAGAACCGTATCCACCATATGCTCCAGAACCCTCGGCCCTGCAATGGCCCCCTCCTTGGTTACATGACCCACAATGAAAACCATTATCCCCAGTTTCTTGGCAATCCTTAA
>LFSK01000034.1 GCA_001512555.1 Clostridiaceae bacterium DTU059
AACGAAAAGCTTACCCGCTTGAACCAGTTGCTCCTAACCATACGCCCCGAGAGCTGTATGATCTTCTGCAACACCAAGATAGCTGTGGATCGTGTTACAAGGTTTTTGAACAAAAAAGGATACGCCGCTCAGGCTCTACATGGAGATATCCCTCAGGCCAAACGCCTTGCAACCATGCAGCAGTTTAAGAATGGCGGTTTTCAGTTACTGGTTGCCACGGACGTGGCAGCCCGGGGCATCCATGTGGATGATTTGTCCCTGGTTATCAATTATGACGTTCCCAACGAGAAGGATAACTATGTTCACAGGATTGGGCGCACCGGAAGGGCGGGACAGGACGGAAGGGCCGTATCCCTTGTCACAGGAGAAGATATCATGAGCCTCTATGAGATTGAGGAGCATATCGGCGCCTTGATTGAGCAAGTGAAATGGGCTGAAGAATCCGACCTTGATAAATATGCCGCAGAGATTGAAGAATGGAAAAAGGCTCATGCCCTGTCGGGCAAACAGACTGAAAACATCAACAAACCTGCTGCAAGAAGGCAACGCTCCCGCAGAAGTGGCATCAGCTCTTCCTCTGTGAGAGCCCCACGAGCAAAAGCTGGGTATGCAATGGGCTCAGATGGAAAAGCATCAGAGGGCAAGCCCTCAAAAGCTGCAAGAAAGAGCCCGCCCAGGAGCAAAGCCACCAGCGGACACGTTTCAAACAGAAAGCCTTCCGGAAGGATTAACATTGTGCATTCCAAAAATAACAAAAAACCCGTTTGTGTTGCAGCCAAACCTTCAATAATCCAAACTTCCGGAAAAAAGGAAGAAGACCGTAACCGCAACAACGTGAGAAAGCCTTTTATTAGAGGTTTGCTCAGCCGTTTGTTCAGTAATCGGAATAAGTAAGGTTTAAAGGATTGATTGGAAGGGTATACCTGTTATATAGTTATAATACTTATTTTAAATTTACTATTTGCCAGGGGGAAACCGACATGAAAAGAAATGCTAAACCAAACCAGCCTTTAGTGGAACACATCTACACCGCTGATCCATCAGCCCATGTGTTTGAGGGAAAACTGTTCATCTACCCCTCCCATGACCTTGATAAGGATGTTCCATCTAATGACAATGGAGACCAATACGTCATGGAGGACTACCATGTTCTTTCCATGGATGACATCGACTCGCCCGTCACAGACCATGGTCAGGTACTGCACATGAAGGATGTACCTTGGGTCTCCCAGCAGATGTGGGCACCGGATGCAGCGTACAAGAACAACACCTACTATTTCTATTTTCCAGCCAGAGATAAGGATGGCATTTTCAGAATCGGAGTTGCCACAAGCCCGAACCCTGCCGGCCCCTTCAAACCGGAACCGAATTACATTGAGGGAAGTTTCAGTATTGATCCGGCCGTATTTATAGATGATGACGGCAAAGCCTATATGTATTTCGGCGGCTTATGGGGTGGACAGTTGGAGAAATGGCAAACAGGCACTTTCGATCCTGATGCCCAGGGTCCGTCGGGGGATGAACCTGCCCTTGGACCAAGGGTCGCAGAGCTGACCAATGACATGCTCAGTTTTAAAGAGCCTCCCCAGGAGATTCAGATTGTTGACGAGAACGGGAATCCCATAACCGCAGGAGATGAAGACAGAAGATACTTTGAGGGTCCGTGGTTGCATAAATACAATGGTTACTACTATCTCTCCTATTCCACCGGTACCACCCACTACATCGTTTACGCGATCAGCAAGAATCCGAAGGGTCCCTTTGTTTACAAGGGCCGGATACTAGAACCGGTTATAGGCTGGACAACTCATCACTCAATTGTCGAGTTCAAGGGTAAATGGTATCTGTTCTACCATGACAGTTCCCTGTCGGGAGGTATCGACAACAAGCGCAGTGTTAAATTCACAGAACTGAAATATAATCCTGACGGTACCATCCAGACCATCAAACCCTATGGATGAACCTGACTTGTAAAGTTGAGGACGGTTTGCCGTGCCGGGCTTAAAGCCTTGCAGGCAACCGTCCTTTTTGTTATGGTATAGGATTGAATCATTCCAGTGCGAATAAAAGAACATATGAAGATTTATACCTGAGTACTGAATCATTAATCACATAAGCCCTCCAAAAAATCCGGTCTTTGGGCTAGAAATTTTATCCTATTGGATAATTGACAGCCTATCGATGCATAGTTATAATGATTTAAGCGATATGTAGAACCTTGATTCCTGCTCAATACTTGGGCATCTCACCCATTGCGGCTGAGTGCCCATTGTCATTTGCAGAGTCCTTCCATATGCCGCATAATATGTATATTTATTAATGTTATGTGTGCAATTGCCATACAAATACTTTTATGAAGTTTGGAGGTCTGATGATGAGTAATTCACCCTATAACCCCTATGAGACTGCCCAGGCTCAATTTGACAAGGTAGCCTCTCAACTCGGTCTGGATGAGGCAACCAGGGAGCTGCTCAGGCAACCTATGCGTGAATATCACTTCTTAATCCCCGTGCAAATGGATGACGGAAGCTATAAAGTTTTCAAGGGCTATCGTATTCAGCACAATGATGCGAGAGGACCGGCAAAGGGCGGCATTCGATTCCATCCTCAGGAAACAGAGGATACCATCCGTGCCCTGTCTATGTGGATGACCTGGAAATGCTCAGTTGTTGATATTCCCCTTGGAGGAGGAAAGGGCGGTGTAATCTGCGATCCCCGCACTCTGTCCGAGAGAGAGCAGGAACAGGTCTGCCGCGGCTATATTCGCCAGTTGGCAAAGAATATGGGACCAAACCTTGACGTGCCCGCTCCCGACGTGATGACCAATGCAAAGCATATGCTCTGGATGCTGGATGAGTTTGAAACCATACATGGCGGAAGGTATCCGGGATTCATCACAGGAAAGCCCGTAGGTATGGGAGGATCCCTTGGAAGAACCGAGGCTACCGGCTATGGGGTTATATACGTTCTGCGTGAGGCATTAAAAGAGCTGGAAATTGATATTACCAAAACAACAGCGAGCTTCCAGGGCTTTGGTAATGTAGCCCAGCATGCTGTCAGACTTTACAGCCAGTTGGGCGGCAAGGTTATTGCCATCTCCTGTTGGGACAACACCGACAAGAAGGCCTACACTTTCCGCAGGAAAAACGGCATGGACATTGACGAACTCACAGGTATCACTGATAAGTTCGGTACCATAAACAAGGATAAGGCTTTGGAACTGGGGTACGAGGTACTTTCCGGGGATGCCTGGATAGAGCAGGATGTTGATATTCTGGTACCCGCTGCTCTGGAAAACCAGATCACCGCCGAGAATGTCAACAGAATAAGCAGCCAGGTAAAGGTGATCGCAGAGGCGGCCAATGGTCCTACCACCAATGATGCTGATAAAGTGATCAACGAAAAGGGTATATTCGTTATCCCTGATTTTCTGGCAAATGCCGGAGGCGTTACATGCAGCTATTTTGAACAGGTTCAGTGCAATACGAACTATTACTGGGAAAAGGATGAGGTTCTCGAGAAGCTGGATACAAAGATGACCTCTGCGTTTAAGGCTGTGTACGAATTATCAAAAACCCAAAACCTGACCATGCGGGATGCGGCATATGTGATTGCCATCAACCGTGTGGCACAGGCTGTGAAAAACCGCGGTTGGGTATGATCCTGTCATATTAAGAGGGCTGCATGTGCAGCCCTCTTTTAAAACTCTCTTTTCTTATATATCCTTAAGGATATGCCATAGGATATGGCCAGTATGGCGATTGCCGCTCCTGCTGTGATTATGCCTACCACAGTGTCGTTCTGCTCCGCAAGGAATGATCCCATCCTGCTTAGGACAGTGTTTTCGGTTATAACCTTGGACACCAAAAGATTTATGCCGAAGAACAATCCAAAGAACAAAATGAAGTAATAGATTCTGGATTTGATATACCCAAGCCTGAAATAGAAGGGCAGATATATGCCGGTTATGACGGATGAGGCTAAGAAAGCCCCTATCAAGCCATCCAGGGTGATATAATACAGATCCGGAATCATGTTCAGCATCCCGATTACCCAGGTTCCAAGGCCATATACGGCAACAGCAAACAGCATGTAAATGATAACCATCAGGTATCTCGCACCTACAATAACCTGCCGGCTCAAAGGCAGGCTATTGAGTATGACATCGGACTTATTCTTTTCATCCAGAGCACAGCTGCTCACCATAAGCATATGGATTATGGCAACCATGCAAAAGGTAAATACGCCGGCAGCATTGTCCAGGCTCGAAAACACAAAAAGCATGAATACCAGATACAGCACACTGAAAGCCATGGTCCTCTTCAGAAGGTAAATATCTTTGATCATCAAGCTAAGCATCCTGATTCCTCCTTGCGAAATACAACATGATATCATCCAGCGTGGGTTTTTCGATGACAATACTCTCCCCAAGCATTTTTCTAATTTTTTTCCTGTCCACTGCCAGACCCTCAAATCCGAATCTGCTTTCTCTTATCCCAATAAAATTCCTTTTCTCCTCTTCACCAATAAGCCCATTGGCACCCTTGACCAGGCAATAGTTCTCCAGTACATCATCCTTGGCTGATGAAAATACGATCTTCCCCTCATTGATGAATGTAATAAAATCGGCTACCCTGTCCAGATCTGAAGTGATATGGGTGGAGAAGAAAACACCCTTGTTTTCTTCACGGCTGACACTGGTGAGAATGTCGAGCAATTCGCGCCTGACTATAGGATCCAAACCCGAGGTGGGTTCATCCATGATCAAAAGGTCAGCGTTATGGGACAAGGCTATGGCCAGGGAGTACTTCATCTTCATTCCCTTTGACAGATCCTTGATCTGCTTGTTCAGTGGCAGTTCAAAACGGCTCATATAGTTGGTGAAGGTATTGTCATCCCAGTTTTTGTACAGAGGGGCAACAACCCTCTTCATCTGCAGAGGCGTCAGTTCCTCGTAATAATAGTTTTCATCATATACAAAGCCTATGCGGTTTTTAATCTCTTTTTCATGTCTGATGTGATCCTTACCAAAAACAAGAATCTCGCCAGCATCCTTTCTGAGCAGATTCATAATCAGCTTGATGGTTGTGCTCTTTCCCGCCCCGTTTGGTCCGATGAAACCCATGATAAAACCTTTTTCCATGGAGAAGCTGATATTATCCAGTTTAAAGCCCTTGAATTCTTTGCTTAGGTTCCGAACCTGAAGAATCTTGTTCACGGCACTACTCCTCCTCATACAATATATTGAGCATGTTCAGCAGTTCATCTTTACCCAGTTCAATGGATCTGGCCGCGTCCACCGCCTCTGCCAGCTTTTCCTCAACTATCCTGTACCGCATTTCCCTCAGAAGCTGCTTATTCTGAGCTGCCACAAAAGAACCCTTACCGGGTACGGTTTTAAGATAGCCTTCCCGCTCAAGCTCATCATAGGCACGCTTTGTTGTGATTACGCTGATCTGGAGCTCTTTGGCAAGAACCCTTATGGATGGGAGAAGATCCCCGGCATTGAGTTCCCCCCTCATGATATGGTTTTTGATCTGCCTCACAATCTGCTCATAGATCGGTTCTTCTGAAGAATTGGAAATTATGATGTTCATGATCCCTTTCCTTCATTTCTATTGTTATTACTGTGTATATACATTATATACAGTAATAACAATCAGGTCAACTGTTTTTTTTGCTTTTGCTCACCCTAAGAATGTCGGAACTGATTATAGAATTCCTGATAAAAAACAATACCGGAGCAGGACATATAATTCCGCTCCGGTATTGTTTCTTCAATTCATAGTATGGAGATCCAGCAGCTCCCTGCTACTGTGCAAGGCAATTTTTCAGGAACGCTGCAAATTCATCCTTTACTTCATGCCTTGAAATGAATCCTATGTTCGGGTAGTAGACAGTTTCAAAATAGACCCCGTTCTTATTGTATATCCTTATGGTGATTGAGCTGGCAAGCGCGTCTGTGCCCGATCTGCCCTCATAACTGGCCGTTGTCTCACCCTGATGGCTCATTCCCTTTTTGTTGTTGGACTCAACGGGTCTGTGGTATATCGCGTCATCGGCATAATCAGCCGGTGCTGCCTCGTTACCGGCCGAAGACCCGGGGACGGCATCCCAGCCGGTATGGTCAGGTGCGGCCGGCATGTCGTAAAATTCACCATCCATGTAATCAGGGGGCACCGGATGTACCACCGTGCCGTCCGGCTCAGGTATTGCCGGGTCAGGAACTGTATCAACAGGCACCCTGTCGTTACCTTCAAAGTTGAACAGCTTTTCAAAATACTTATCGCTGGAATTGGGTATCACCGAATAGTAATCATAAAATGTCCGGATTTTCTGTCTGTCGGTCAATTCGGTCAGGATATCCNNGCTCCAGATATACCGTAGAGCTCCAGATAATCCCTGGTGTCCTCATCCTGGTTGTTCAAATAACTCTCAAAGGCAAAAAATCTGAAAAGCTGATAGCCGGTTTCCCTCTTCACTGCCACAACTGCTTCGCCGCCGGCAGGCATGTATCTGTACACATCAAAGCCTATAAGACTTTCATCAATACTTTCGGATATGGTGGCAAGTTTTTCACCGATATCCTCTTCAGTAATGGTCTCAGGCAGTCCAAAGCCGACCCTTTGTTCATCGTGCAGCACAATATAATGCCTGTCCCCAAGCTGGAACTGATCCTTTAGCACAGCTGCAAAATCCTCCCTGGGTGCTGAGCCAATACTGTCACCAGCGCTTATCCTGCCATCCTCAGCATTTCTGGTTAGCAGGTTCCCCGAAGACAAACTCCATATTGCAATACCTGCAACTAACACCAGGGCTATTGCCATCACAGGCATGGCCTTTCTCGGGGTGAATGATATTCCTGATGCTGTACCCCTGGCTTTTTTTGACTTATGCAATATATTGTTCAACATTCTGTTCTCGGCGTCCCGACCGGGCTCGATACTGTCGAATGATCGCTTCAAATCTTCCCGTCTCATTCCATATCTCCCTCCATTTCAATTCTGAGAAGTTTCCGTCCGGTATGAAGGTGGCTTCTTATGGTAGAAACCTTCTTCCCAAGAATCCTTGCAATCTCCACCGTGGAATACCCCTCGTAATAATACATGTAGACCACTGTTTTATACTTTGAAGGAAGCTTGATTACCTTATTTAGGGTCTCATCTATAGTGATGGCATCCTCAGCCGCCACATCAGCCACTGCGTCCATGCCCACCCTTTTAGTCCACCAATGGCGAAAATGATCCTTGCACAGATTTGTAGCTGTCCTGATCAACCATGCCTTTTCGTGTTCCTCACTTTCAAATCGTGTCCCATCCCTCATCAGACGAAGAAAGGTATTCTGCACCATGTCCTCGGTGTCATGGTTGTTTTTCATGTGCATGAAACACACACGGTATACCGTTTTTACGTGGCGATGATAGATCTGTGACAGTTCTTCATCCGTACGCAATAAAGAACGTCCCACTTAAACTTCCTCCTTTCACCTATAATACGATTGAAAACGGGAAAACGTTGAGAACAAATTTATCTCATAATAATCCTGGAGGTCAGAAATCAAACCTGCCGGCATGATAGCCGTAATTGAATTGATGGTATAATGATTTCAGCTGAGGGGGGTATTCCCCATCTTAAGCAGTGCCTGATAGTCCCTGGGATCGGTTGTCCAGAATATGGCATAGTAGACCTTTACTCCAATGCGTTTAAGAGCCTCATGGCGATGGTTGCCGTCATTCACCTCGTAATAGCCGCTGGCATAGTTGACTATGAGAGGCGGCATATCCCACCCATGCTGCAATGCATGTATCATACCATTAACAATGCTTTCGAAGCCATCCCTGTCAACCCGGTAGATCATGCCAGGCTCAGGTCCGCAGCGTCGATTTAGCTTATCCAATTCAACAAGCATGGGGCCGGCATAAAACCGATGGCGAAGCTTCAGTCCATCGGAAAAAGCCTTATTATGTCCCGGACCATTCAAAAATCCATGAACCCATGCTTCAATCAGTCCCTTTCTGGCATAATCCATGGCGCCCTGCAGTGTAAACGGGTACATTTACGCAAATCCTCCCAAGATCATCACCATAATAGTATATGAATTCCGGAAGATTTGTGTAAACAGGCCTGGGCACAGAAGCTCAAGCCCGTCTTCGTTCTCCGTAAGCTAAAAAGCTGGCACTGCCTCTTTTATGAACCTCCCAGCAGTTCTCCTGTAAGAAAACCAACGGTGTAGTCCAGAACCTCTTCTTCCCAATCCTTCCTGTTGAAAGTATGATCCGCGTCCTGGATGGTATGAAGATCAGCATTGTTTCCATAGATCTCCAGATATCGCTCTGAAACCTGGTACGGAACAACCTGATCCTTATCGCCATGCAACAGCAGGACCCTTTTGTCATAGGATGCAGCTCTTTTATAGGTATCCAGATCCAATGCGGTATCCAAAAAATCTATACCAAGGGTGAGACCTCCCACATCCCACCAGCCCTTTGAACGAAAGGCCTGAATCTCTTCGGGTCTCCTGTCCTGAGTAAGCCTCTCCCCCATGTCTCCGGCAGGGGCCCAAAGGCATAGCGCCGCCACATCTTCCTTTCGGTCACCGGCAAGCAGGCTGGCCACAGTGCCTCCCATGCTAAGACCTACAACCCCGATACGTTCCGCATCGGCAAAGGGCAGGGATTTTGCGTAGTCAAGAATGGCCTTGGCGTCCTCAAGCTCGGTAAGAATGGTCATATCCTCAAAGTCCCCATCGCTTTCACCGCTTCCGCCAAAATCAAATCGCAAGCTTGCTATTCCGGCTTTTTCAAGACGTCTGGAGAGTTTGACAAAGATAAAATGGGGTTCAACCTTTGTTCCGGTAAACCCGTGAAAGATACAAACTACCGGAACCTTTCCGGAGGCATTATCCGGGATGTGCAGCATCCCTCTGAGGGTAAGGTTTCTGCTTTCAATCTCAACGGCTTTTTGCATGGCATTCTTCTCCCTTCAATATTGACAGAGCCAAACATCGGCTGTGGCTTCACAAAAGGATTCCCATTCACACTGAATTATATCCAAAACAGTACTGTCAGTCCATAGGCCGGCAAATCGCCGGTCAGTAGAACACTGGTGCCATTCAGGGATCACGGCAGGAGACTTATAAAACAGATAAATAAAACGGCAGGTGTTTCCTGCCGCATGGTTTCTATTTTACGGTCTGAGCCTCCACCAGCCTTCGGACACCATATTTCTCCCTCAGGCGGGGCTTTTCGATCTTCCCGGTGGGGTTTCGGGGAATCTGATCAAAGATGATCTCTCTTGGACGTTTATACCGGGGAAGTTCCCTGCAGAACTCTAAGATTTCGGACTCGGTGCATGTAGCTCCGGGCTTCAATTCTATAATGGCCGCTGCGATCTCGCCCAGTCGCTCATGGGGCAATCCGATAACTGCAGCATCCTTGATGGCATCATGCTCCCTGAGGAAGTCCTCAATCTGCACCGGATATATATTCTCACCGCCGCTTATGATGACATCCTTTTTCCTGTCCACCAGATAGATAAAGCCATCTTCATCCATACGTGCCATGTCTCCTGTAAGCAGCCAGCCATCCTTTAAAACAGCCTCGGTTGCTTTAGGATCCTTGTAGTAGCATTTCATCAGGCCGGGCCCCTTAACTGCCAGCTCTCCCACTTCTCCCTCAGGTACCGGGCAGCGTTTTTCGTCAACAATCTTTGCCTCCCAGTTGTGCCCTGGTTTTCCGATTGCGCCCACCTTATGAATGTTCTCAACACCCAGGTGCACACAGCCAGGACCTATGGATTCACTAAGCCCGTAATTGGTGTCGTAGCTATGATGGGGAAAATATTTTTTCCAGCGCTTTATCAAGCTTGGAGGCACAGGCTGTGCGCCAATATGCATCAGCCTCCACTGGGACAGTTCATAGTCCTCCAGCTTCACGTCGCCTCTTTCAATGGCATCCAGAATATCCTGAGCCCAGGGCACCAAGAGCCACACAATGGTGATTTTTTCTTCCGAAATGGTTCTCAGAATCCAATCGGGCTTTATTCCTCGCAGTAAAACGGCTTTACTTCCCGATAACAGACTTCCGAACCAGTGCATCTTGGCTCCTGTGTGGTAGAGGGGCGGTATACACAGGAAATTGTCCTCACGGGTCTGTCCATGGTGGGCTAATTCAGTCTCGCAGGCGCACATGAGGCTTCTGTGGGTATGTAGAATAGCCTTTGGGAACCCGGTAGTCCCGGAGGAGAAATAGATAGCGGCATCATCGTCATCACTAAGTTCAATTTGCGGTGCTTCAGAAGAGCAATTGGCCGTCAGTCTGTCATAGCTTTCGGCAAATGATGGTCTGCCCTCTCCCGCATAAAGGAGAAGCTTTACCTGGGGTATCTTATCGTATATGGTTTCCAGGCGTCCTATGAATTCGGGTCCGAATATCAGGGCTTCGGTGTCCGACAGGTTGAGACAGTATTTAATCTCCTCAGCTGTATAGCGGAAATTCAACGGCACTGCCACAGCACCTGTTTTCAATATACCAAAATAGACAGGCAGCCATTCAAGACAGTTCATCAGCAGTATGGCGACCTTTTGACCCTTCTTTATTCCCCTCTTCAAGAGAAGATTGGCCAGACGATTGGCTTTCTCATCAAACACGCGCCAGGTCATATCCCTTCGATACTCGCCTGCAGGGTTGTTTTCAATGAGTTCATATTCACGCCATATCACGTTGTGACTTTCCTGAAGATCCAGATTGATTTCGGTCAGAGCTAGTTCATGACCATATTTTTCAGCATTGCGAGCCAGCAATTCGGTAATAGGCATTATTTCCTTCCTCCCGTTCTACCATCCTGATAATCCTGATAAGAAGTGGCATATGAAACCAATATACCGTACTTCCATAATAAAGAGCCAGTGTCTGACAAACAAACCACCGGCAATCTTACAAAATGCTACACAATATTATAATCGTACGTGGTCAATTATTCAACAGCCTCTTTAGAAGCACAGGGTGCCATAGACTGGTTCTATGGCACCACTATCTTTTGATCCAGGTTCATAATCTGCCTTTTGTATACCCGCCTTAAGAATATGACACTGAAGACAAATGATGCTATTTCGGAAATAGGGAATGCCCACCAGACTGAATTCACCGAGCCTGTAAGAGACAGCAGGTATGCCGCTGGAAGTAACACTACCAGTTGTCTGATGACGGACACAATAAGGCTGAGTACGCCATTACCCAGAGCCTGGAACACTCCCCCGGCAACCACGCAGAAACCTGCGAAGATAAAGCTGAGGCTGATGGTTCTCAAGGCCGGTATGCCAATAAACAGCATGTTTTCAGTGGCATTGAACAACATGAGCATTTCATGTGGAAGCAGTTGCAGAAGCACAAGCCCGGTGAACATTATACAAACAGCATATATAATGCTCAACCTGACTGCTTTAATGATACGTTCCTTCTTCCTGGCTCCAAAATTGTAGGCCACAATGGGAATTAATCCATGATTCAGGCCGAAGACCGGCATGAAAACAAAACTCTGCAGCCTGAAATAAACGCCAAACACAGCGGTTGCAGTCTCAGTGAAGGAAAGAAGTATTCTGTTCAGGAAATAATTCATTATTGAACCGATGGAGATCATAAGTGTCGAGGGTATGCCCACGGCATAGATCTTCTTTATGATTTCCAGGTTCGGCCTGAATTGCCTGAACATAATCCTTATCTCATGATTCTTTCTGAGATTAAACCATAGGGCAACCAGCATGCCCGATGTTTGCCCGATAACTGTGGCAATGGCGGCACCTTTTACTCCCAGTGCCGGGAAACCCAGAAGCCCAAAAATCATGATGGGATCAAGGATTATATTGACTATGGCCCCCGTTGCCTGGGAGATCATGGCATAGAAAGTCCTACCGGTTGACTGAAGAAGCCTTTCGAATATAATCTGCCCAAAAAGAGGTAATGAGAACGTGGTACAAATGAAAAGATAATCTGTTCCATAATCCACTATTTCAGGGATGTTGGTCTGCGACCGGAAGAATGCTCTCGATCCCAGTATTCCAAAGATAGAAAACGCGATAAAGGTCAGAAAAAAAAGAAAAATCCCGTTAACAGCAGCTTTATTAGCCCTGTCGTAATTCTTCTCCCCAAGGCTTTTTGACAATAAAGCATTAACACCTGTGCCCGTACCCGCACCAAATGCGATCATCAGGTTTTGAACCGGAAAAGCCAGTGATACAGCCGTAAGGGCATTTTCACTGATTTGGGAGACAAAGATGCTGTCCACTATATTGTAAAGAGCCTGTACCAGCATGGAAGCCATCATCGGAATTGACATGGAAATAAGTAGCTTGCTTATGGGCATAACGCCCATCTTGTTCTCCTGGTGTCCCAAAGTTGTTTCTTTCATTTATGCATCACCTTTTTGAATATTCTGTCACGAGTTCCTTTATCATGCGTACAGCAGTTGAAATACCTATACTGCTGTCAATACATAGATGGTAGTTCTGCGCTCTTCCCCATTTCTTATGGGTATAGTAATTATAATACGAAGCACGGTTTTTGTCCTGCTTGCGGATATAATCCTCAAGATTGGATTGATCTTCCTTATACTCCTCCCTGATTCGTTTGATCCTTTCTTCTATCGGGGCGTGAATGAAGACTTTGAAGCAGTTTGGCTTATCTCTTAATACATAGTCGGCGCACCTGCCCACAATCACACAGGAGCCTTCCTCCGCGACCTTTTGTATCACCTTGGATTGGGCAAGGAAAATCTTCTCCGAAACCGGAAGTTCATATCCGGTCATATAGAGATTATTGATAAAGCTGATAGTCCTCTTCTGTTCCATCTTTTGCACGAACTCCTCGGCAAAACCGCTTTCCCTGGCTGCCAGGACAATCAACTCCCTGTCGTAGAAGGCAATGTTCAGTTCCTTTGCCACCTGTTGCCCTATTAATCGGCCCCCGCTACCGTATTCACGGCCTATGGTGATATAAAACTTTTCCATGCACATACCTCCTCTGGAATTAGATTACCCCTAATCGAAGACAAATGCAATCACCTGTTAATTTGGCCAAACCTCATGCTATACCTTTCTCTATTTTTGTTGTATTGACATAAATCAATACGAGTGATAATATGAAAACCAGATGTTAGGATTATATAAAATGTTAGAATCCTAACTTATTACTGATAGGAGGTCAAAATCATGTCTTTGCAGTATCATCTCAAGATAAAAAAAGGAGATGTTGCACCCTACGTTTTGTTACCCGGCGACCCTAAAAGGGTTGAAAAAGTAGCCAGTTATTGGGATGAGGCTAAACTGGTTGCCGATAACCGTGAGTATGTTACCTATACAGGAACATATAAGGGTGCACCTATCACTTGTACAAGTACCGGAATCGGTTGTCCTTCCACTTCTATAGCAATGGAAGAACTGGCCCGCTGTGGCGCGACAACCTTTATCAGGATCGGAACCTGCGGTACATTCCAAGATCATATCAATAACGGAGATATCGCCATTTTTGACTCAGCTTACAGGATGGATGGCGCGTCTCACATATACGCACCCGGACCATTCCCGGCAGTTGCGAGCTATGATGTAGTTTCAGCATGCGTGGAAGCAGTGAATAATCTGAACTTGAAAGGACATGTTGGTACTACACGTTCAGCAGACACATTTTATGCACATCATTCAAAACCCGGTTCTTCCTTCAATGATTATTGGCAGTCAAATTGGAAACACACATGGGAAGACATGAAAAGGCTCAATATTGTTGCCGCGGAGATGGAAGCCAGTGTTATCTTTGTTTTGGCTCGTGTCTGGGGG
>LFSK01000072.1:0-10491 GCA_001512555.1 Clostridiaceae bacterium DTU059
ATTTTTTCAGTCACCATGCTTAATGCGCTTGATAACCTTGAGCCGGCTGAATTCTTCCCTGTCCTTCTCCTCAAGAACATTCACAATATTTCTGGTGGCTTCTTCGTATTTGGGGATCATGATGTTCTTCAGGGCATTGGTTCTCTTCTGGGTTCTTCTGATATTGGTGGCCAGACGATATACTGCATTTTCTATCTCTGCCAGCTCTGCGGCAAGATATTTCACCTTCTCGAATTTCTCACGGGCTGTATCCAGTGTGGAATTGGTCATGCGAAAGCCGTATCTGGGCTGCAGATCGGATTCCTCCAAATGCACAGTGGGGATATCCACACCCATGACACTATGTTCCCTTATCTCTATACGATTCTCTTCCGGAACAGCGTATCCTATCTGCTCCACCACAGAGATACCCATGGTGACATTGGCCATCTGAAGGGCATGATAAGCCTGCTGGAAGGTCTCCTGCATTTCATCCTGAAGCTTCCTGGCTTTATCAACCAGGTTCATCATTTCTCGGACAAGTATATTCCGCTTTTTATCCAATAGCTCATAACCCTGGCGACAAAGAGCCAGGGTGCTTTTAGCTATAATAAGGTTGCCCTTGGTGGGAAAAAGCTTCATATCCATTGCTTAAACCTGCTTTCACTCTCTTCAGGATCCACCTGGTACTTCTCAACCATTTCAGGTGAAAGCCTGTCAAGCTCCTCGCGAGGCAGCAGCCCCAAAAGGAGCCATCCAAGATCGAGAGTTTGTATGATATCCCTGTCTTCGTTGAACTCCTGGGAAACGAATTGGGACTCGAAAGCGCGGCCAAAGCGCATATATTTCTTATCCAAATCACTCAATTCGTCTTCACCGATAACCGAAGCGAGTGCCCGTACTTCCTGAACCTTGGCATAGGCGGCAAATAGCTGGTTCGCCAGTCCCGGATGGTCCTCCCGGGTATATCCTGTACCTATACCGTCCTTCATAAGTCTTGACAGGGAAGGCAGCACACTCACCGGCGGATACACACCCCTGGATGCAAGCCCGCGATCCAGTACAATCTGTCCCTCTGTGATATAACCCGTAAGATCCGGGATGGGATGGGTTATGTCATCATTGGGCATGGTGAGGATCGGGATTTGCGTAATGGATCCTTCCCTTCCCTTAATCATGCCGGCACGCTCATAAATGGAAGCCAGGTCACTGTAAAGGTAGCCCGGGTAACCCTTCCTGGAGGGTATTTCACCCTTTGATGACGAGATTTCACGAAGGGCTTCCGCATAAGAGGACATATCGGTGAGAATTACCAGAACATGCATGCCCTTTTCAAAGGCAAGATACTCTGCAGCAGTTAAGGCGCATCTTGGAGTAACGATACGCTCCACAACCGGATCGTTGGCCAGGTTCAGAAACATGACCACACGATCCAGCACGCCGCTGCTTCTAAAGCTGTTCCTGAAATAATCGGCAACATCATGCTTGACCCCCATAGCGGCAAAAACAATGGCGAAATTATGATCGTTCTCGTCCGCGATCCTTGCCTGACGCACGATCTGAACCGCCAGTTGATTGTGGGGAAGCCCGCTGCCTGAAAAAATGGGCAGCTTTTGCCCTCGGATCAGGGTGGCAAGGCCGTCGATGGTAGATATGCCTGTCTGTATATAATCTCTGGGGTATTCCCTCTCAACAGGGTTAATTGGCTGTCCGTTAACATCCCAATACTTCTCGGGATAGACTTCGCCAAGTCCGTCCACAGGGCGACCCACTCCATTCAGCACCCTGCCCAGAATCTCTTTGGAAAGAGGTATCTTCAGTGGTTCTCCCAACAACCTGGTTCGGGTATTGGTAAGGGAGATGCCGTGGGTTCCCTCAAACACCTGTATAACACAAATATCTCCGCTGATGTCAATGATCCGTCCCAGACGTTTTTCCTTATCAACAGTGATCTCAACCATTTCCTCAAAGGATGGATCCTTAACACCCTCAAGCACCACAAGAGGACCGGTTATCTCTTTAAGGCCCAAATATTCAAGGCTCATACATACCTCCTCCTTTCAGTGCCCCTGTAGCTCTCTTCTATATCGGAGAGTATGGAATCAATGCGTGAATTCAGCGTTTCAAAAGCCTCCATATCCTGGTTGGAGATGGTATATTTGATCTTGACAACCTCTTCAAATACACCGGTTCTGGTTATAACCGACACGGGAATTCCTTTTGAAACCAGCCTCGCTGCCTGATCATGGAGATGGAGTACGCTCTTCATCATATTGTACTGCTTTCTGACAGGAACATAGGTGTCCTGCTCATGATAGGCATTCTGTTGCAGGAAGCCCTGTCTTATGACCCTGGCAGATTCCAGAATAAGCTTTTGCTCATCGGGAAGGATATCGCTTCCGATCAACTTGACTATCTCAAGAAGCTTACCTTCTTCCTGAAGTATCCGGCTGAGTCTTTCGCGTTTCTCCATGAAATCAGGAGCCGTGTTCCCGGTATACCAATCCTGAAGGTCTTCGGTATATTCGCTATAGCTGTCCATCCAATTGATGGCGGGATAGTGGCGGGTATAGGCCAGTGATTTATCCAGCGCCCAAAAACAGCGGATAAACCTTTTTGTGTTCTGTGTAACAGGCTCGGAGAAGTCGCCTCCCTGGGGTGATACAGCACCAATGATGGATACGGAGCCCTTCTCTTCACCCAGGGTTTCAACCATTCCCGCTCTTTCATAGAACTCTGAAAGCCGGGAGGGTAAGTAGGCCGGGAATCCTTCCTCTGCAGGCATTTCCTCAAGCCTTCCTGAGATCTCCCTCAATGCTTCAGCCCATCGGGAGGTGGAATCGGCCATAAGTGCTACATGGTAGCCCATATCCCTGTAATACTCGGCCAGGGTAATACCTGTGTAAATAGAGGCCTCCCTTGCTGCCACCGGCATGTTTGATGTGTTGGCGATGAGTACGGTTCTTTCCATCAAAGGTCTGTTATTTCTGGGGTCTATCAGGTTCGGAAAGTCCTCCAAAACTTGGGTTATCTCATTCCCCCGCTCACCGCAGCCCACATAGACTATGATGTCAGCATTGGACCATTTGGCCAGCTGGTGCTGGGTAAGGGTCTTTCCTGTTCCAAAGCCTCCCGGGATCGCGGCAGTGCCTCCCTTGGCAAGGGGAAACAGGCTGTCTATCACACGCTGTCCGGTAATGAGAGGCTCATTCATCGGCAGCCTTCTTTTATAGGGTCTGGGTGTACGAACCGGCCATTCCTGAACCAGGGTCAGGTCATGGGTCGCCTTTCCCTTTCTGACACGGACAATGGTCTTGGTGATGGGATACTTGCCATCATTGGCCGCATCTTCCACCACCCCTTCAATATTGGGTGGCACCATGACATGGTGAACCACCGATGGCGTCTCCTGCACCTGGGCAATGACCATGCCGGGCTTTACAGTATCCCCGCTGTGCACAAGAACCTTCACGTCCCAGAGCTTTTCAGTATCAAGATTGTCCATCACAGTGCCACGGCCAATAAAGGGCCCCGATTCTTGGGCTATGGATGTAAGCGGTCTCTCGATACCATCAAAGATATTTCCAATTATGCCGGGCCCCAACTTCACTGTCAGGGGCCTTCCTGTAGGGATAACCGGCTCCCCGGGTTTCAGACCCGTAGTATTCTCATAGACCTGAACGATGGTTTCATCCTCCAGTACGCGAATGACCTCTCCTATAAGCTTTTCATGCCCCACCAGAACCATTTCCATCATTTGGAAGGCATGATCCCCGCGAACCCTTACAACAGGTCCGTTTATTCCGTAAATGGTTCCCTGTGTTGTTACTCCCATTCATTCCACCCTCTAAACTGGCTTTATTATCATGTTTCACTTTTGCATATTCATGCTTTCGCCATGTACTTCCAACTCTCTTTGCAAGAACGGCAACTTTGCAAAAAGCATACAAAAAATGCCTACTTTTACTCAATGCTTAACGGGATCCTTTCAAGGAAGGATGCCCTTTCACGGTTCAGCCTGTTTACAAAAGTGTAATTCCAGATCAAACCCTTATCCCTGTTCATGACCAGGAAACCGCCGATAACGGGCTCGTCGCTTTCCGATATGTCGAAATCTGCTCCCAGCCTGGTTCTTATCTCTTTGAAAAGCTCCAAATCCTCTTCGTCGACAGTAACACTGATCTTTCCTTCTCCGGCTTCCCGGAGAGCAGATCCCAGTGCCTTTTCAATCCAGACGGGATAGTCCTTTTCCCTGACAAACTCCTCAAGGCGCTTTTTTACGTTAGCAAAGACTGATCCAATAATCTCATCGCGCCTGTTGAACATGGCTTCCTTGCTTTCCACAACAGCTTTTGAAATCTCTTCGTTATATTGTTTTTCAAACCTTCTTACTGCGTCCTGTATCTTTTCATAAGCCTTTTGCAGGTATTGAATCTCCGAAGATGCAATGATTTCCTGCTTCTCCTTCTCAGCCTGCCTTACCCGTTCCTTCTTTTTCCGGTAGGCATCCTGCATGACCATCTCGGAGAACTTCCCAAGCTTTTCTATTGTCCTCTCCATATAAACACCTCAAGTTCTGTTCATGAGCTGATGATGATATCCAGTCAATTCACAGCCGGACCATGCTAAACCTTCAGACCTACTGCTTCGTTGACATACCGCATGATGTGGTCTGCAGGGCGCCTGGTGCCATGCCTGTCCGGAATCTCAACAATGAGGATTTTGCCATGGTTAACCTTGTAGTCACGTATAAGATCCTCAACCTGCTGCGCCAGAAGTTCGGTGATCAGGATGATGCCAATACTCTCATCCTCAATAGCGGAGCTTAGTGCTTCCTCAATCTCACCGCGCTCGTGAACCACAACTCCCTCAACCCCGGCAAGCCTCATGCCCGTCTTGGTATCAACATTGTCACTTATAAGAAACATTCTCATTAATAAACACCATGCCTTACTGACGTACGCATCCTGCTTAGATCCTTTCTCCCAAAGAATCAGGCATTGAGGATCATAATGGAGATGATCAGACCATAGATGGCAATACCCTCCGCAAGACCGACAAACACAAGAGCCTTACCAAGTATCTTGGGATCCTCGCTCAAAGCGCCAAGGGCAGCCGAACCTGTTGCCGATACAGCGATACCGGCTCCTATGCCGGCCAGACCGGTGGACAGGGCTGCTGCAATATATCTCAACCCATCCGAAGAGGCAGCGGCTACAGCAGCGGTTTCAGCTGATGCGGCATTTGCCGTGACGCCACCAAAAAGAATGAATATGAAAGCGGCTGCAACCAGGGTGAACAACGTGCTGACATGAAATCTTAAGATCTTCCTTACCCTTCCACCCTCTATTCCTCTGAGGATGCATTTCACGCCAATACCTACCATACTGAGACAAAGTGCAACAGCTAATACAACAAAGAATTCCATAGTAAACAACCTCCACTGTGATTTATCTTATTCCGATTTTTGATCAAAACTGCACGCATCGCAGTATAATCCTTGCTAACCTGCCCGGAGGGCTCTATTGAATCAGTCATCAGCTACCCTGACAGGCTTGAACTCATGACCCTCACCAGCGTAGAAGCGCCCAAACATCTCATAATACTCGAGACGCAGACACTGGATCCCTACAATCAGCCCCTCCAAAACAATGGTGAGAAGATTTCCTATGATCACCACAATAATCCCGCCAATACCCGACATCATCCTGGCAAGTGACCAGACCGCCAGGGAAAGCCCGGCATGGTTGAGGGCAAAGGCACCCACACGCAGAAAGGACAGGGTTCCGCTGAAGAAGTTCAGTACGGTTTCAAAAATCTCAAAAGATGATTCCACAAAATACATGCCTTTCTCACGGGGCATGATGCGATCCCTGCGCCTTAACAGGTTTTCTAGAGGCTCCCTGAATATGAGCATGATCATGGGTATGATTATTACCACCACCACGGCGGCTGTCGTTAACACAACCCGTCCAGCCAGAAGCGATAGGATCAAGCAGACTATGACCCCGCCATAGAAGAGCAGTCCTGCAATACCGTTCTTGTCAAAAATCATACGTCCCCAGTCCTTGGCACGGAAGCTGTTGATTATATTCGCAAAGATGGAAATGAGTATGATAATTGCACCATAAACCGCCGATATGACCAGGATGTTCATAATGCTGTTTTTGTCATGTAACGGACTTATGAAAAGAGGCCGGATAATCTCCTCATTACCAAAGATGCTGCCATACAGAAAGCCGAAGATGGTTGAGGAAACCCCAAGCCAGATAAGCATACCGGTGGATGCCATCTTTCTGGCAAAAAACAAATATGCGCCCGCAAGAGCAATCACCAGGCCCTGCCCCACATCCCCAAACATGAAACCGAACATGAGAACATAGGTTAGGGTCAGAAGCTTGGTAGGATCCACTTCCCTGGATGAGGGAAGACCATAAAGTGTAACAAAGGATTCAAAGTGCTTGAAAATCCCTTTGTTCTTGATAAGGGTAGGTGGCGTGGAGGTCATAACATATTCAGGATCATCACTGGACAGAACAATGTGGTCAATTGATTCTATCTTTTTCTCAAAAGCAGCGAAATCTTTGTGCGGCAGCCACCCTGTAAGGACAAATGTATCTCCGATATATGATGCAAGCGATTTAACCTCGTTTATCTTTGCACGGTAGAGTACTATTGTATAGAGTTTTGAAAAGCGTGCATGTTCCTTTTCGATGAAGCTTTCCAAATCGCTTTCCTCATGCTTCATCCTGTCTTTTAATTCCTTAATCTCAGCCGACAGCTTCTCCAGGGCAAGTTTGGGCATACCATGAACCTGGTCTGAGATTTTAACCCTTTCGAAGCCAAGGGCAGAAAAGACATTATCGATGACCGGACTTACCTGGGTCGGCATGAAATAGGAAAGCCATACTATGTCGTCCTCCTCGGATACCGGCACATAGATTACATCCAACTCATCCAGGTAATCCTTCTTTTTTTCCAGGTTTTCTTTTGGCATGGAACCAAAGCGGAATTTCATAAAGCTGAAGCTGAACATCTCATGAATATCCACTTCAAGCTCTGAAATGGGCTGAATCTGATTAATGATCTGCTCCCGCTCCCTAATCTCGGTATTCAGGTTTGCTATGGCCGATTTATGCTCGTCGAACCGTTTTTCCAGGGTTTCTATAAAGGAATATGTGGCCCCGATATCGAAATCCCCAAGAATCTCCCCCGCCAGACTGTCCTGATCAAAGGTCTCCACCTTCGCCCCAATTTTCTCATTGAGGATCTGCATCCGCTTCTTCAAGCGGTCGTAGGTGGAATCCTCCTCAAACGGAATCAGCCCATGAGTTCGGATGGTCTTGTAGGATGGCTCGATCTGAATGTTTTTGTTGATAATATGCTCCAGAACAAAACCATCAAACATCCGAACCGGCCCCATGATATTAATATACTTCATTTGTACAACTGCCATAAAGCTTCACACTTCCCTTCCTTAGGAGTCAAACCCGATGCCTGTGATAAACTTGCGGATCTCTTCCGGAGCTAGTTTATACCTGATTCCCTCAATGATGGAGATAATATTGTTCAGTTCAAATTCCTTCAGCTTTAAATAGGATATGATGCAAGCAACCGAGAAGGGCTGTTGAACAAACCGCTTTCTGTGAAGTTCATACAGAAAATCACCATAGCGTCGTTCGAAAGCCCCAGGCCCCTCATCGTCAAAAAAACTGGCATACGGCGTTCTGCCAAGCACCAGACGAAACTCATCCATGCTTCTGGCAGAAATCAGGTCATCAATAACAGTACGCTTGATCCTGTAACAGGAAGGAATGATATAGGTTTGGATCAGCTCCTTATCAAAGCTGTAATACTTCTTAATCCTGTATATCCAAAAGATATTGAAGACATCGATCTCAATACCGTTGAACTCCATGGCGATTTGCTTGTCGTTCCCGTACAGCAGTTCTGAAGACAGATCCTGAACCCTTCTGAAGTAGTAGAGATCCAGAGCCATCTCCAGGTGGAAAAGCCGCGTATCCTGATTCATGGAAGCATAAGGCCTTAAAACCTCGGCATAATCTGTCCCCTTAAGGCCGGCAAGGAATTCTTCAAGGCTCTTGGATAATGCCAGCTTTGGTATATCCAGATCATCGTATCGCGACAGAAATGGAAGGGACTCCTCCAGAACAGACGGATCGGCATTCCCGGCCTCAAAAATTCTTAAAAGCAGCTTGATATTTTCAATCTCCATCTTAAGATAGAGAAGGTTTATAAAAGCCTTTTGATTGCCACTGGAAAAACGCATGAGTTTTTTATAGTCATTGATATATTTCAGCTTGAGAATATTCTCCAGCTGTCCTCTGTGAATTTCTGCCTCATTGATGTCATCCAGGACTGCGGAATAATGCGTATTATATTTTAAATAAGCCGCGACCTCGCTCACACTCCCCTTCTGCATGATTTCCTCATAATCATGCGGTTTGAGAAGCCTTCCGGCCATGGCTCGTGTTTTTCCGGACACAGCGCCGTACTTAATCGCCGAAAGCAGCATTATTCACCTCTGATAATCCGGTTGAAGATTTCATCTTCCCATTGTTGTTGGTTCTGTTCTGCGTTCTCTTCCATCAAGCGCATTTTAATGGCAGTATCCTCATAGATGCGTATGATCCTGTCCTCCTTGTCCCTGATGCTCTTTGACTGAATCTGTTTGATTTTGTTTTCAGCCATCTCCAGTATTTGGGCTTCCATCATCCGGCACTCTTCCAGACCGGACTGGAGGATTTTTTCAGCTTCAGTCTCGCCCAGGCTAATCTGATTCTGGGCATTATGCTCCAGATCAATTATGCGCTTGATAATATCTTCCATAGTACCATTCATACCTTATGCCTTCTTTTTTTAATGATTTATATAAAGACTATACATATTATGATCCGATAAAACAAATAACATCTGCCAGTTCATTATATCATATACACAAAGTCCCGTTAATATTGTTAAATATAGAATATGGAGGCTTTTTTGACGATTTTGTCGGTCATAAAGTACAGTATTGTATATTTATTCATTATGATGTATATTTATTATCTAGGGAGGTGTTGTGCATGCATCTTAATGAAATCATTGAAATGGACAGAAAATATTATATGAACACGTTTGGTAACCGGGCCCCGGTATGCTTCGAAAGAGGAGAGGGCATGTATCTTTGGGATATTGAAGGCAAAAGATACACCGACCTCCTGGCGGGCATAGCGGTCAGTGCGCTGGGTCATTCCCATCCAGCCCTGGTTCAGGCTATCACCGATCAGGCCTCTAAGTTTATTCATTGCTCAAGCCTGTACTATATTGAGTCACAGGCAAAACTGGCAGGTCTCATTGTGGAAAATTCATGCGCCGATAAGGTGTTCTTTGCCAACTCCGGCGCCGAAGCCAACGAAGGAGCTATAAAGCTGGCCCGGCTCTATTACAGGAAAAAGGGGCTTCCTGAGAAGTTTGAGATCATCACCCTGGAGAAATCTTTCCATGGAAGAACCCTTGCAACCCTTGCGGCTACAGGACAGGAGAAGTACCAGAAGAACTACTCCCCTCTTACCCCCAAGTTCCTCAGCGTTCCCATAAATGATCTCGATGCCCTTGAAAAAGCCATAACTCCATACACCTGCGCGGTCATGCTCGAACCCATACAGGGGGAAAGCGGTGTTAACCCCACCACATACGACTACATGCACGGGGTTCGGGAATTATGCAACCAGAAGGATGTCCTTCTGATCTTCGATGAAGTACAATGCGGTCTGGGCAGAACCGGCAAGCTGTTTGGTTACCAGCATTATGGCGTTGAGCCCGATATCTTCACCCTTGCAAAGGCCCTGGCCGGTGGATTCCCCATCGGTGCACTGTGTGCCAAGGATTTCGTAGCCAGCGCTTTTGAGCCCGGTGATCACGGGTCCACCTTCGGTGGAAATCCTTTGGCCTGCCGGGCAGGTTATGCCGTTCTCTCCACAATTCTCAACGAAAAACTCTGCGAAAATTCTGAGAGTATGGGACAGTACTTTATGGATTCCCTCAACGGGCTGAAAAAGGAAAACTCCATGATTCTCGAGGTTCGTGGAAAGGGACTGATGATTGGTGTAGAGCTGTCAAAGCCGGTGGCTAAAACCGTAAACGCAAAATGCCTGGAACAGGGTTTTCTGGTAGGCAGTGTGGGAGAGAGCATTATCCGACTGCTTCCTCCGCTGATCATTGCAAAACAGGATATTGACGCATTCATACCTGTTTTCAGGGACATACTGGCTCAGGAAGAGCTTCATTCCTAATTTATACCAGAATGCTGACAGATTGTGTGAAAACATGGGCAGCATATGGATTTTGAAGGGATTCCGTAAAGCCCGTTCGCTGTGCTGCCCGTCTGCGAAACATCGGTATGTCATCGCGAGCGGAACAGAGTGGAGCGCGGCGATCTCGGAGATTGCTTCGTCGCGTTGCTCCTCGCAATGACAGGGGAGATGGCTCCTCGCAATGACAGGGGAGATG
>LFSK01000072.1:10545-13785 GCA_001512555.1 Clostridiaceae bacterium DTU059
TGACTCCTCTCAATGACGGGGGAGACGGCTCCTCGCAGTGACATACTAGAAGTGAGAGAGGCAGCCGCCCCTATCTCATTCTCACAGAGAGTTTTAAGCGCCTTATCACAATGCGACCTTGTTTTACGGGATCCCTGAAAACATTTGAACAATAGTTTTTCATATGTACATGATAGTTTTCATACAGTCTGCCTAAAAGCCGGGATCTTAATACAGCCTGGCTTTTTTTTGCAACAATTGGGCTTCTGGCGCATACAATTGAATACAGAGACTACTTGACAGGTGAATGCCAATGCCCAATGGAAACTATAGCTTGTTCGACAAAATCGATGGAAGAATCGCAAGAAAAAAGCTTGAGAAGGTACTGGAGATGCTTCGGACAGAGAGTCCACAAGAGTTAAGGAGAAAGATAGGAAATATCGACAGGGATGAAATCCTTGCTAAGATGAACGAATACAATCCGGCCAGGCTGAGACAAATGGGCATCAATGTGGATGAGCTAAAAGGAACCATTACTGAAAGGGATCTGCAAAAGCTGATCCAGGTGCTGGGTCCGGACGGGGCGGTCATTGCCCAGCGAATCAGGCAGATGCTGAGATAGCTGTGGGAGGCGATATTCATGGCAGATGATCTGGACAAGGCAATCAGGCAGATCGCCCAGATGTTTGGCGCTTCGCAGAGTTCTTCAGATCCCGCTGATGACATACCGGAAAGCGCTGAACCCCGGCAAACGGGTTCGGGCTCTTCTTTGATGCAAAATTATAATACTGATGTCATGCGGGATAACCTCGGCATCCTGTCCAAGGCACGGGAAATGATAGATTCATTCAATCATGTATCGGATTCAAGAATAAATCTGCTCAATTCCATACAACCGTTCCTTAGCCCGGCAAGACAATCCAGTTGCGCATCATGCATACAACTACTGAAAATAGTTGCTGTCATCAGTGCAATCACTCCGGGGAATCAATCTGGACCGAGGGGTGAGTGAAGAGTGGAGATGAAAGGTTTAAAAGCCATCCCTTTCCCCGACACACCCGAGAATGTCCCAAAACACAGAATAGCAGATTTTCGTGGGCACTCATCCGTGCCTTCATTTTTAAGAAACCTTAAACTAGATGATATCATACTCCTGGTTGTTATTGTTCTGCTGCTGACCGACGACCATTGCGACGACAAGCTGCTGATCGGTATTTTGATACTTATTTTCTTAAGCGGCCTTGACTTGAATCTCTTTGGCCACTGATGGACCCATGCATATTTTTTTATCTTTTGCAGATCCTTTGAACATGAATACTTGATTTGGGAGGTACTCATGAAAAAGCAAGGGGTCTACGCATGGGTCTGTTTTGTTTTCTTCATAGTCCTTGTTGTTGGACTAGCCGGCTCAGCCCGAACCATGGAGATTCGGGAATACAACAGAGCTGTCCTGTCCTATTATGGCTCCAGCGGGCAGGAAGTCATACAGATCCAGAGGAAGTTGAAAAATTGGGGGTATTATAACGGAGCAATTGACGGTAAGTATGGTTACCAAACCTACAGAGCCGTACGCTGGTTCCAGTCTAAAAATGGTCTGAAGGTAGATGGAATTGCCGGAAAACAAACGCTGGCAGCTATGGGAATCTTCCCTGCCGCCAGCACGCCTGCTGATAAGAACCTGGACCTTCTGGCTCACATCATCCATGGAGAAGCCCGGGGAGAACCTTATGAGGGGATGGTGGCTGTTGGAGCGGTTGTTTTGAACAGGGTTAAGGATAGTCGTTTCCCCAACAGTATTCCTGGTGTCATATACCAGCCCGGGGCCTTTGACGCCGTTGCCGACGGGCAGATAAATCTGGAACCCAGTTCCACAGCAATAAGGGCGGCAAGGGATGCCCTGAACGGCTGGGATCCCACCTATGGATGCATCTACTACTACAATCCGGTCACAGCGACCAGTAAATGGATCTGGAGCAGACCTATTGTCACCAAGATTGGAAGGCACAATTTCGCAAAATAAGAAATGAACACCGACGCTTTACTTTGATCCTTTCTGCAGCGGGCTGTCACCCACTTCCACCACCCGGCTGACAGGATCATACCTGTCGGTATAAAGAGTTCCCCTATCGTTGCCTATCACCCGTTCCACATGGATGGTAAAACCTTCCCGACCTTCTGTTACAATTCGGGTTTCGCCTTTTTTGAGGTCGCTGTTCACCGAGTAGATAACGGGAGGCTCCACAACGTCCTTTTTATGCGCTACAAGAACCCCGCTGGGTATGTTCTCAGGTGAAATCACATAGCAATGAAGGGACTTATCCCTTATCTCGCAAAGAAGCATGAGGGTTTGTCCAGTGGAGTTTTCAAGAACCAAGTCTCCGTTCTCTCCGCTTATTACCGCCTCCAGGCCGGGCTCTGAGTAGGGGAGAACCATTTCAGAAGGCCTCCTGTTAACTGGTGTTATGCCCTCTATGGGTAGAAAAGCCTGATAGACAGCAGTTGCTGTCCGGTTTACCAGATCCTGCCTGCCTTCCAGAGTCAACCCGCTCAGATCAAGCATTTTAGACAGCTGCACCATCTCTCCCGAAGGAATAATACTGCCGTTGAGCCCCTCCAGGATTCCTTCCTCCTCATTTCTGTCTGTCTCGGCGAGTCTTATATGGGCGCTGGAAACAATAAACTTGAATGCTTCCTTATCCTCGCCGTTGTCAGAGGAGAAAGCAACAAAAATCTCAGGATCATCCTGTTCAATAACCAATGCTTCCTGGCTGAGGGAGTGAATATGGGCGGTTATTCTTCTTTCCAGAGCAGTGTAGTCAGCTCTGATGCCGCTGATTTCCGGAGTGTACACCAATCTGCCATTCTCAATCCTGTAGGAATCGCTAACAGGCTCTCTGCCATATTGGCTAAAGATATTCTCAATCTCGGCTGAAAGTTTGCCTGTGTTGAAAACCACAACAGGCTCATGGACAGTACGCGCATTTTCGCCCACAACGAGGTGGTTTATGGAATTGCCCGACAACTCGTTGAAAATTTTGTCCAGGGTCTCATCCACGTCCATACGCCCATCGATCTGATCATAGGAAATTGTATAGCGATCATGATTGACGGCTATCTCCACCCTTCCCTTGCGCATGAGAAGATCATTATAATCATTAAGGACGACACTGGCTTCCTGAAAATCCAAACCGCCAATATTGATATCATTGATATATGTAGCCGCCGGCAACCTCTCAATCTGATACCCCGACAAAGCAAAAA
>LFSK01000072.1:13833-15137 GCA_001512555.1 Clostridiaceae bacterium DTU059
CAGAACAAAAAGAATCCATGCAGGTTTTCTTCTTTGTTTTAGCATTAGTATCACTCCATCCAAGATTCTGGAATCTGTTCCCCACGCCCTCGCAGGGAACACCCATCAAATCCAAAAAAACCGGGTCAGGCAACCCTGACCCGGTTCGATGTGTTATCCTTCGTAATTCATAACCAACTCAATCAGTTTCCCTTCGCGCTTCACCGTATCTATCATGCTCTCGGTTATGATCTCACCGGCTTCCGCGATGATGCCTCCCGAACTGCTGTAAATGGTTTTTGAAACCTTCTTCCCCAGTAAATACTGCTTCTGTCTGTATTCGAAAAGCTCTGCAGCGGTCATTTCGGATTCATTTGGCTGAGCCTCGGCCTCAATTGTTTCGGAGGCTTCCGGTTCGGTTTGGCTTGGGTAGGGCTGATCATTGTCATTATCCAGCCGGAACAGATCATCCTGGTGTTCCTCAACAGGAATCTCCGAAATAGGAGGGCTGCTTACCTCAGGCTCAAGGATTTCTACATGGGCATCATCATTTTGGAAAAAACCCATGCCTTCCGTCTCCTCGGGTTTGGGTTCCAGCGGGCCTATACTGCTTTCCTGCTGGTCAGCCAGGGAGTTGATATCACCTGGAGCTTCCAACAGCATTTCTGTTACATCTTCATTAACAACCAGAAGGTTTTTACCGAATGTAATGATACTGCTTCTGGGGATGATACCGCTCTTTAGATCGGGTTTTCCCGGGATAAAATCTACACCGATGATTGCGTAGCTTTCATCATCCTCATTGATATAAATATCTCCGGCTTCGCCCAAAAGGCTTCCCTTCTTCGTAAGAACCCTTGTTCCACTCACTGTGATATTTTTTTGGAGCAGTTCAATAGCTGCAGGAATCTTAACAATATCGCTGATGTCGTCAGGCTCTTGAATGGTCAGTGCATACTCACCGATGCCAAGAACCCTTCCGGCAGGAATAACACCTCCCGCCAGAGACCTCACTCCGCTGTCGATAACAAAGAAATCCACAGTTCCCTTAGCGGCATTGATGATGACATTTTTTACCATGCCAATCTCATTTCCGTCTGAAATACTGATGACGGGTAGTCCAACGATTTGCTGAGTGGTTTTCATCCCCAGCTACCCCCTAACGCGGTTATATACAATTTATTGCTATCCCGTTCCTGGTGCAGGAACAGATAAGACATTATTATAATAACAATAATAACCGGCGAGTTCAATGAAAAAATATATATTTATCAAATATTGTTCAAGATTTCGGTTTTAATTCCAGAATCCAGCATTTCCCCCTG
>LFSK01000107.1 GCA_001512555.1 Clostridiaceae bacterium DTU059
GGTATTCAACCGGCCCTACCTGTATTCTGATTGATTTCAGCCCGGATAAGAGGAGCTGATTTTTCGCGCAACGTGCTTTCACCTGATAAAATGGGAGGTGAACTATTATGATCAGGGTTTCCAGATTCAACGGTACCAGCTTTGTAATCAATTGTGAGTGGATTGAAACCATAGAGTCCACACCCGATACTGTCATCACACTCGTTAACGGGAAGAAGTATGTGGTAAACGAAAGTGTTGATGATATAATTGATTCGGTAGTAGAATATAAGCGAAGAGCGGGGTTTATCAACAGATTAATTAATCCATTGCCGGAAAATGACGATAAATGACATAGAATAGGTTTTAAAGGGGTGTCCCATTTTGCAGGGTAAGTCTTTATATGCTGTATTGCTTTCCATAATTGCGGTTCTTGCATTGGCACTGGCAGTGATGGTTATCTTCCTGTTTACCACCTACAACCGCATAAGTCCAAGTCAAGAGGCTAATAACGCCAAGGACTTGCCACAGCAAACCAGGGAAGTACCTCCTGATGAGGAGGCAAGGATTAACCTCTACGCCGGCGAAGACGGAGCTGGCGGAGATGCGATTTTCAATCTGAAAGCCTCTCCTGCCCATCAAAACAGCTTTCTGAAGGCTTCTGTCACCATCGTCTTCGACGCCGGAGAGAAGAAAAAGCACCTGGAAACCCGCACCAATCTTATGAAGGACTGTGTGGGTGAATTCAAGGAGGCCTGCATAGAGTATTTCAGAAGTCAGACCTTCGAACAGCTCAGCGAGGATGCAGCCATGGAAAAGGCCAGGGATGCCCTGAAAGATAAATTCAACAGTATCATATCCAAAAGGATAGACGAGAGAATTATTATCCGGGTTGTTTTTGAAGGCTGGATTATTCAGTAGGGGGAGGCGAGCAATACCTGTGGGCGATATTCTTTCCCAAAATGAAATAGACAGGCTGTTGCAGCAGCTCAATACGGGAGAGCTTGATGTTAAGGAGTTCAGTAAGGATGCGGCAGAAAAAAAGGTGCGCAACCACGATTTCAGACGCCCCAGCAAGTTTGCCAAGGATCAT
>LFSK01000013.1:0-2596 GCA_001512555.1 Clostridiaceae bacterium DTU059
TTGTCATCCCCAAATTCACATTCATGTCCGTCCACATAGGAGGTGAGAAGGTACAGCCGGCCATCCAGGACGGAATAGGGACAACCATCCACTGTCAGGCAATATGTATCCAGATTTGTAAACCCATTGTTATAGAGGTATTGCTTCGCATCGTGTACATAGAGGATGCGGCTCTCGGAGCACTGGCATGGTTTCAGATATTTCCGTCCTTCATCTGTGTCCAGAATATATCCTGCCCTGCAGGATTTGACTGCGGAAATGCTCAGGCCATATGCGTTCTCCACTAGTTCTTTGGATTCCAGCATTTTATAATCACGTCCCGATAATATTTGCAACCCCGAGCTGTTTCCAGGTCTGCAAAACCATTATATGTGCTGAGGAAAAAATATATGAATTAGCCCTTTTTCGAGCAAAAACAAAGACCTGTGCCGGTCACAACAGAAATTTGAGAATCACCAGAAGAATAATTCCTGGAAGACCAAGAATCCCGGCCACCAGGGCTGAAACAATATTCAGGGGAATGAAAAATCCAATTGGCTGTCCCAGGAGGTTTATCAGGAAAATGGCGATGCCGCCCAGAACTCCGTTGATAATCAGCTTTAAAATTACCTTCATGGGTAAGAGCAGCGCCTTGCCCAAGGCCAGAACAATGAGAACGCCTGCGACCCAGGCCAGAACAATCAGTCCTCTATCCACACAAAACACCCTTCCAAAAAACAGAAACGGTTATCCCGCTGAATGGTTGTACCATTGACCAGGAATAGCCGTTTTCTTTGGTAGTTCGAGGTTTGTACCCGTATTTACACCCGTAAGTGATACCGGTTATTAATTTATATACAGGACGACCCAAAAAAATTCATTGAGCCTGCAGAGACTTAGCTTTTCTAAGCAGGTACTCGTATCGGATCTGGGAAGCTTTAATTCGGTAGGAGTAATAGTCCACCATCTCCTTGCAATCAGCATCCTCAAAATTCAGAAGTGCACTTTGCCAGTCCATCCAGGCCTCATGAATGGTCTCATAAAGCTCAGCTCTGGAAGGATCTTCAAGGGTGCGTCCAAATATTCCTGAGCGCTTTTTGGATCTCTCGCCGAGGGCACCCAGCGCCTCTGCTCCCGATCCTGCAGCCATTTGTTCCGCCATACTCAACCTCTCCATTCCTTTGTTCCTTTTGTTATAGAGTATGGGCAGAAATTAACATCTTATACACGAACCCGGGCTGCAACAACACGCTCTATACCAGCCAGATCCTTCAATACCATGGTTTCCATGCCGTGAGCCTGAAAGATGCCCTCAACACTTTCCGACTGATTGAAGCCGCATTCCACAAGGATGACCCCGCCCTCTGCCAGTATTTTCGGGGAAATACCGGCCAGTCTTTTATAGAAGCAAAGGCCACCGTCGTCTGCAAAGAGCGCCTGCTCCGGCTCGTATTTCTCCACCTGAGGCATTAGGCCTGTTTTATCATCCCGTGGTATATAGGGGGGATTGGAGATGATCAAATCGTATTTTGAGCCGGTAAAGCAGGAATCGGTGAGAAAATCGGTGTGTATGAAGCGTATGGAACCTGATACGCCGTTAAGCTCAGCATTCTGCCTGGCTATCTTAAGGGCTTCCTCTGAAATGTCCAGGGCATCCACCGATACATCCTGTGCATAATGGGCTATGGAAACCGCAAGGCAGCCTGAGCCCGTTCCTATGTCCAGAACCCTCCTTATCCCCTGTCTGGATACCTGAAACAGACCGGGGTCTATGAAGGGCTGAGGACAGCCCAGGCAGAAGAGCGCTGCTTCAGCCAGAAGCTCGGTGTCGCTTCTTGGGATGAGGACATTTGGATTGACCTTGAATTTCAATGACATGAATTCGCATTCGCCGGTGATGTATTGGAACGGCTCACCCAGGCTCCTTCTTTCGACCAGTTCCATGAACCGACCGGCATCAGAAGGGTTAAGATCCATGTCGGAATGGGCATAGATGAGCGCTCTGGGCTTTTTTATAGCCCATGACAAAATAAGACCCGCCTCTAAAGCCGGGTCTTCAATTTGCGCCTGTTTAAGCCTTGTGGTTGCCTCATTGAGCAGCCTGGAGATTGTCATTCTTAGCACTCTCCCCTTCCTCAGACTCCAGCACGGCCTTTAAGGAGGCGATTGCTACTTCCAGCATGCTGTCGTCGGGCTCCTGGGTGGTGATTCTCTGAAGAAGTATTCCCGGATAGCTGATGAGCTTAACCAGTTTGCTCTCAGACCGGGCGGCCAGCTTGAACAGTTCATAGGAGACACCGGCAATGACCGGCAGAAGAGCCAGCCTTATAACAACATTGACCAGTTTGCTGTGCCAGCCTGTAAGTGCGAATACCAGTATACTGATGATCACCACCACGAAAATAAAGGTGGTGCCGCACCGGGGATGGAACCGGGTGTGCTTTCTCACATTTTCCACCGTCAGCTCCTCCATGCTCTCATAGGTATAGATGGTTTTATGCTCTGCACCGTGATACTGGAACACCCGCTTGATCTCCTTGTTCTTTGACACGATCCAGACATAGATCAAAAATATCAGGATGCGGATTGCACCCTCCACGATATTGGCGAGGAAGGC
>LFSK01000013.1:2661-5780 GCA_001512555.1 Clostridiaceae bacterium DTU059
GCAAAGACCACCGAGGTATACAGGATGATGGTCATGGACTTGTCGCCAAACTTTTTTTCTATCCACTTGTCAAACTTGCTCTCCGATTCCTCAAACTCTATATGCTCTGCCGATTCCATCAAAGCGCCTACGCCCACGATCATGGATTCGATCATGCTGACGGCTCCCCGGATAAAGGGAAGCCCCAGTATCTTATAGCGTTTTGTCAGGGGTATATAGGTCTTGGTGGTGGTGATCAGCTCGCCGTTGCTCTTCCGGACTGTGGAGGCCATGGTCTGCTTTCCGCGCATCATGACCCCTTCCATCAGAGCTTCCCCGCCTATATTGCTAAGTCTCTTGGGTTTTTGCCAAACTTCTTTATTCATTAACAACCTTCATTTCTTCTTAGATTAAACCCCTTTTGTGGGCTGTCAAACCCTGATCAGCTCATCATGCCCGCCTGTGGGGCAATAATATGGGCAATTTCCCACCATATGCAAAAATGGGTTCAGTTTGATTATACAGCAGGGATAAGCAACAAACAAGGCAAATCGCGGTGGTGGATACCGGAAAGTCTGACCATTATTTTTAGATTCCCATGTATATTTTTTGTAATCCTGCCCATACTGAGAGTGACCTCACAATACATTTTGACCCCCTTTACTTGCCGGCTTAACCGCCGGCTCTTTTTTTGCCGATATATCCATTGTAAAAATGCCTTTCTGCTTGATATCATTAATGAATCGGGAGTGTACTGTTTTGAAAAGATTCGGATCAGTTTTTCTTATAGTATTTCTCATACTGGCACAGGTTTTGCCCCAAATCGCCCTTGCGGATGATGCTGGCACCCTTCCCGCTCCGGGAGATTTCTCGGTAAGTATTGAAGATGACCATGTCCTTATAAACGTGGACGGGGCTGAAACCGGTCAGTATATCAGGATAGAGCGGAGTACCGATTCGGGAGATTTCAAGGTTATTGCCACCTTAAGCCCCGGAATAACAAGCTTTAAGGACCGCAGTGTCTCCAATGGCCATGTCTACAAATACCGTGCCCGGCGGCACAGTTCAAAGAATTCCAGTCCCTACACCCGGGAAATCGAAGTGATTTTCCTCCGCCCTTTATATCTTTCCATCACCGGCGTATACAGCGACCAGATTAATCTGGAATGGGAATATCCCGAACTATTAATTCCGCGAACCGTAACCTACGAGACCATAGTTGAAAGAAAAGCCGACGGGAAATCAGGCTGGACCCAGATTTATACGGCACCTTATTACCAGCGGGAACTTCGGGATCATGGCCTGGATCCCGATACCATCTATTATTACAGAATCCGCACCCGGTATTCTGAGAACCAATACTCCAGATACATACCCGCAACAAGCGGAGTCTACAGAAGAACCGCCATCTCTCTTACGACACCCCTGACCGGATTTGCCATCACCGACAGACAGATTCGTCTGGATTGGGATCGGGAGGCTGTGGAAGGACATACGGCCTATGTCCAAAGGCAGGACAGCTTCGGGGATTACGAAACCATATTCTTTTCGACCACAGCAGATCATTATATCGATTCCTCCGACGTAATCAATCCGGGGGAAGAATATACATATCGTCTCTTTTTACGATCCTCCAAAGGCTCGATTTCAGCCTATTCGGAACCGGTGACCATCAAAACTGAGACCATTCCGGGTCCGTCCCAGCTGAAAGCTTCACCTGCCGCCCATGGCAGAATCGCCCTCACCTGGGAGTATCCCTATGATGTGGAGTCCGGATTTGAGATATGGCGCAAGGAGCAGAACGGGATCTGGCAGAAGGTTGACGAAGTGGGCAGGAACATCCATACCTGGACTGATTATTCGTCCCTCACCGATATGAGCTATCGCTACCGCGTGCGTGCAATCCGAGGGGAAAGCGCCTTTTCGGACTTTGCTGTATCCGATCTGATAGATAACGCCGATCCCCTCATACCCGGCGAACTTCTATTCCTTCCCATGGAAAGCTCCATACTGATAGGCAGCAATGAGCCCGCCCCTGAAGGAGTCAGATACACGCTGGAGGTGAGAACAGGTATAAATCAGCCCTGGAGCGATTACTCCTTGGGTCAGACCGGACGCACCCTGCTCGTTTTTTTCTTCCCGGCAGACGGAAAGGAGTATGACTTCAGAATCCGCTCCGAAAACCAGGGTAATATCATCCATGGGCCTGTGTACCGTTTACACGCGTCGGTACCGGAAGCACCAACCGGCTTGAGGGTGGCATCCATGGGGTCAAACCAGGTGATGCTCACATGGAACGATATCAGCAAAACCGAAGACGGTTACCGGATTTACAGAATACAGAATCAAAAACGGATCCTGGTGGGAACAACTGAAAAGGATGCCACAAGCTTTATAGATACCAAGGCTGTGCCCGGATCAACGGTGAGATATGAGGTGTGCGCTTTTAATACCAGGGGCGAATCCACCGGCATATCCATCGATGTTTCTGTACAGCAAAAAGCGGTCTTCAAGGATCTGGAGGGCTTCTCCTGGTGCACAGATGCCGTAAATGCACTGGCTTCGTCCGGAGCCATAGCCCAAAACCCTGATGGATTGTTCCATCCCGGAGCCAATATAACCAGGGCGCAGTTCATTACCATTCTCATGAAGTCCTTTGACATCATGCCGGAGTCTGAATTCCTGTTTTCAGTGAAGGATGTGGCACCGGGCAGCTGGTATTACCCATATATGATGACGGCTGTGAAGCTGGGCATAGTCATCCCCGATGAAAACCGGAATGCAGGTCCTTTAAACCCTGTCACAACCGCTGACATGGCCATCTTCATGAACAGACTTCTGACAGCCCGTAACCGGGCGCTGGATTCCATAAGCATTTCGTATCTGGATCGTTTCACCGACGGTTATCTGGTGGGAGAAAATTTGAAAGGCATAATCTCTTCCCTGGCGGGTGACGGCATTATACCGCCCCAACAGAGCCTGACGCTGGATCTGGATCGACCCGTCACACGGGCCGAAGCGGCAGTTGTACTGTATAGGTTTTCAAGCAAATATCACAGCGCAGGCCGGTAAGTCAGAGTATGCATGTGCTTTCAGAGATCCCGTAAAGCCCGGTCGCTGTGCTGCACGTCTGCTAAACA
>LFSK01000108.1 GCA_001512555.1 Clostridiaceae bacterium DTU059
TATATTTATCAAATATTGTTCAAGATTTCGGTTTTAATTCCAGAATCCAGCATTTCCCCCTGTCTTGATTCCAGAACTTCCTGAATGATGCGAGTATTTTTCATAATCTTCGCCAAACCGCACAAATCTATAACAACCCAGGTCAAGAGTTCCTTTTCCTGTATGTGTTCCAAGGCTCTGCGGTAACAAGAAACCGCTTCGGGATAATCGCCGCGTATCTTATAATCCAGAGCGGCATTCAGCAAATCATTGACATTTTCCTGCACGATGAGGTATTCATCATCTCCAATTTTATCAACATTTTGCACCGTGTCAACCTTTTTTGCCACGGTCTTAGCAGCTTCAGACGGTATTTGCTGATCCGCATAAGGTGATTCAGACAGCCCCTCCATCCCCTCATGGGATGCCGCCGACTCTCCACCGGCGTCTTCAATGGATCCCAGGTATCCTGCAGCTTTTTCGTCTTCTTTCAGCTTATTTGTTACAATGATATGCGCCAGATACAGAACAACAGCTGCCGCAGATGCAAGAGATGCGAAGGCTGCCACCAATGAAACCGTAACTGAGAGTCCGGCACGGTGGTAAAACAGCCTTGCCGTGACAGGCACCAGCAATGCGATAAGGATGGCTGTGGCTGTGCCGTATAACAGAGCCCGTATGGTGGTCTTCTCTGTTTGACCCTTCCATTTGAGGCAGAGCCAGGCCACCAATCCTGTAATCAGTATGGCAGGCACAGCGTAGAGGCTGTATTCCAAATACATATCAACACACTCCATCTTTTGTAGAATAATGCCCGTACAACAGCACCACTTCTATCTATATCGGTTAATTAAACCATATTATTAAGTGCTGACGGGCAAGTAAACAGCCAAAAACACTCAGCTTACGGGTCTATTCTGAGAAATAATCATCTATCCCCTTCTTGAGAGCCTTCGCAATTTTCTCCTGATAATCCACCGTCCTGAGGAGCGCCTCCTCCTGAGAATTTGATAAGAAACCGCATTCCACAAGGGTTGTGGGCACCACCAAATCCCTGAGGATGACGATGCGTTTTGTCTGCACAAGTGCCTTTCGGTTATTGGAAGGATCCACATTCTCTCTGAGAGCATTCTGCACGCACACTGCCAGGCGTTCGCTTTCTGCCGATCCGGGCGGATAGAAGGCCTGCGCACCGTAGTATTGCGGATCCTCAAACTTGTTGAGGTGAATACTGACGACAATATCAGCGCCCGAGCTGTCTATGAGTTTCCTCCTGCCTGTCAGATCCTGCCTTCTTTTTTCTGTGATGTTCTTAGTTCCGGGCTTGTAGTTGAGGACATCCTCCTGACGTGTCATGATTACACGGTAGTCATCTTCTTCAAGAAGTTCTTTAAGCAGTTGAGCTATCCTTAAGTTGATGTCCTTTTCGGCAATTCCGGAATAATTACTGACCGCACCCGGATCCTCGCCCCCATGCCCCGGATCAAGAATCACTGTGGCCTTGTATTGTCTATTTGCCGCCAGCGCCATCGGGTCACTTGATCCATCCAAACTGAATACAGCGATGGAAAGGAACAGTATGAGCAGTATCAGCACTGCATTTCTTCGCTTTATCAGCAATATCATCCATATCCCGTCCCTGTCTTGTTATTTGTATTTAACATATTCAGGGACAGGTTGGCCATATCACAAAAAAGTGTATGTTCGTCCTATGCTTTTTTATCCTTCTTAGTACCCAGGGTTTCTTTCAGCCAGGTGGTGAGGTAAAACTTCTTATGTCCCGCGAAATACCCTAGAAAAGCCATGATGATGATGGAGACAAGGGCTGCGAAATAGTGATGGATTTCATTACCGAGAAGTCTGGCCAGCCAGTACAGCGGCCCGGACACCAACTGGAATATGCGCCTTTTAAGGATCTCAAAGGGTTCATCAATCCTGATGGCAAGAGCGATCAGTTGGACAATCAGTATGGGAATAACCCCGATGGTACCATAGAGGAGCCCCTTGAATTTGGAAGGATTGATATTATACTGGGGCCTGCTTTCTTTTACTCCTAAGCTGCGCATCTCGGTATAGACCCCATAAAAAAGTATCAGAAATGTGGCAAAGGAAAGCCAGGGCATAGCTTTCGG
>LFSK01000062.1 GCA_001512555.1 Clostridiaceae bacterium DTU059
GCAGTGGGTGTTCATCCTCATGAAGCCTCTTCCTGTGATGAAAAAACTCTTTCCAGAATTGAAATTCTGTCCGGGGAGGAAAAGGTGGTTGCCATAGGCGAGATCGGGCTCGACTACCATTATGACTTTTCTCCCCGTAAAATCCAGAAGGAATTGTTCTCAAAACAGGTGGCTCTTGCGGGGAAACTGGGGCTGCCCGTCATAATCCATAACCGCGAATCCCATCAGGATGTGCTGGATATCGTGAAGGCCTTTCGCTCCGATAATATCACAGGCGTTTTTCATTGCTTCTCAGGCAGCGTTGAAATGGCAAGAGAGGTGCTGAATCTGGGATTCTATATAGGAATCGGGGGTCCTGTAACCTTTAAGAATGCGCGCAGACCTGCCGAGGTGGTTGAGTATACTCCCATGGACAGGCTGCTCATCGAAACAGACTGTCCCTATCTTGCACCCGAGCCTTTCAGGGGAAGGCGAAACTGGTCGGGATATCTGAATTACATCATAGATAGAATCGCTGACATTAAGGGTATAGAATATAATGAGGTTGAACTGAAAACATCGGACAACGCCAGGTTGCTTTTTGGCTTGGACAGGTTTTTGAAACAGCCCGAAGGAAGGCTAGACAGATAGGTTGTCGGTTATTATTGGTTGGTCCTGGCTTGTTGACTGGCTTGTCATGGCTGGTTGGACCCTTGCCGGCAAATAATGCTTAAGGTAGGTTCTATGGGATGAAGAAGTTCGTCATAGTCATGATAACCATTCTGGTTTTGTTTGTTTTCCTGATGGTTAATTACCTGTTGTGGGACAAGGAAAACCTCCTGAAACAAACTGAATCCGACAAGATTGAACAGGATTGGCTCAGGGGCCAGAACAGAACTCTGCAGTCTACCGTCAATGAGCAGGAACAGGCCATAAAAGCCCTGGAAAAAGAGAAGAATCAGCTGTCAACCAGGATAAGCGGCCTGGAACAGGAACTGAAGAGAATCAATTCCCTGACAGAGGATTACAGGAAAGAAATCGCCGAAAAAGGCCAGGCGATAAACAACTACAAGATGTTTACAGAAGGCTTGCTGTGTGAATTAACCCTGGATTGGTTCGAAAGCATCAGCAACCGTGATTATGAGGCGGCGTGGGATTTATTAGCCTCAGACCACATGATTTTTGGCAAACAGTATAACCGGGAAGATTTCTTCCGGTATCTGGAGTCAGTACATAGCATCGGCCTGGTTCGCAAGGCAGGTGAGGAGGATGATGGAGCCGGAAAGGAAGGCTATAAAAAACACTGGACGGCAGATGGCTTCTCATTTGAGATACTGAAGGGCTACGGCGATGAATACGAAGTTATGACAGAGCTTCAGGTGGAAGTTGTCCTGGACGGGAAGCATGCCGGGGAGGTTACAGATTGGATGCAGGGGTTAAGTCAACTTCGGATGCTCTTTCTGTTCAGCCACGAAGACCAGAAGTGGGAAATAAAAACCGTTACAAAAGCTAACAATTAACCAGTCGCTGCGGCATGGAGCCGGTGCAAGACTGGCAGACCTTGACATATACATATGCCTGTTATAAAATAATTGGGCTTTGCAGTCAAAAACAACGATAGCATATTTCCAACTGGAAATGTTAGAGGAATATGGAATTAAAGTTTTCCTACCGGACTGCAATGCAACAAAAAAATAAAGAAAGGATGCTATGAATGAGCGGTTTATACCTGCAATATATCAGGCGCGCCCTTCCCATCAAGCGGATGGCTCTACTGCTCCTCATAGTGGCATTGGCTGTTGTAGCAGGCGTTATTCTACACGGAAGACTTAGCAAAGAGATTAAAATAATTGATAACGGCAAATCAATAGCCGTAAGGACTATGGGTGCAAACGTAGGTCAAGCCCTTGATCAGGTAGGGATAGCTGTAGGGGAGCATGATTATATAAGCGTTGCAATGGACACTCCCCTGAAGCTGGATTCGCCCAATGAGGTGACCATAAAGAGAGCGATTCCGGTGATTCTTACAGTTGACGGGGAAACCAGAACGGTGATGTCCTACAGGGATACGGTGGAGGAACTATTACAGGACAATGGAATAATCCTGGGTCCTCTGGACAGATACGAAGGCGTATCGCCCACCGACCCGTTAACAGAAGAGATGGAGATAAGGGTTGTCAGGGTTGAAGAAAAATTTCTCACTGAGGAAGAGCAGATTCCCTATCATGTTCTTGAGCGGCCCAACAACACCATGAACGAAGGCGAGTCCCAGATCGTGGTGGAGGGAGAAAACGGTATCAGGGAAAAAAGATATAAGATTACCTATGAAGACGGAAACCATGTGAGCCGGGAATTTGTCGGCGAAACCATTGTCAAGGAACCTGTGAGCAGGATTGTTGAGTATGGAACCGTACCTAACTTCATAACCTCAAGAGGCGACAGGGTTCGCTACTCTAAAGTTTTGAATATGCGGGCTACGGCCTATACCAACTCCTTTGAAGACTGCGGAAAGAATCCCGGTGATCCCGGGTATGGCATAACCTATACCGGAATGACGGCACGCACCGGTATTATAGCAGTTGACCCGAAAGTGATACCATTGGGTTCAAAGGTCTACGTGGAGGTGCCCGGGCCAGCTCCTGATTATGGATTTGCAATAGCCGGCGACATAGGAAGTGCTATTAAAGGCGACCTGATCGATCTGTTCTTCAACACCACCGAAGAGGTAAGGCGCTGGGGAGTACGCAAAGTTGTGGTTTATATCCTGAACGAACAGGATGATGACCGATGGAAGCAAAATTATAACCCCTGTGAATAGAGGCAGATGGGCATATTTGAATTGATTAGGGTTTACAATCTATGTAAACCCTGTTTCTATAATATGCCCGATCTGAGAGGTGTGAGGTGTGATGTGAGATAATTTCCAGCCTCCTATATCTCACCCCTCTCGTCCATAGGAAGGGAAGATGATCCTTGATCAACACAAACGAAATACTGAGCAAATATGGGCTGCGGCTCACCAAGTCCCTGGGTCAGAATTTTCTGACCGACGTCAATATCATAAGAAAAATTGTGGAAACAGCCGAAGTGGATAAAAATGATTTGGTGCTGGAGATAGGTCCGGGAATAGGGGCCCTCACTGCCCGACTGGCTGAAAAGGCGGGTAAGGTTATAGCAGTGGAGATTGACCGGAATCTTTTGGCGCCTCTGTCGGAAACCCTTGCGGGCTATGGGAATGTTCAGGTGATACATGCAGACATTATGCAAACCGATCTGTGGGAGCTTACGTCAGGCTGGGATGGTTCCCTGAAAGTGGTATCAAATCTTCCCTATTACATTACTACTCCCATTATCATGAGCCTGCTGGAGTCTGGGATACCCTGGGCTTTGTTGGTATTCATGGTACAGAGGGAGGTTGTCAACAGGATGGTGGCAATGCCCGGCACAAAGGATTACAGTTCCCTCTCAGTGGCAGTCCGTTATTATGCCGAACCCAAACTCTCCTTTCACGTATCCAGGAACTGCTTTATTCCGAAGCCTGATGTGGACTCTGCGGTGGTTAAGTTGAAAAAACGCAGTTTAAGCCAGCCCGAGGATCTGAGCAGGGAATTTTTGTTCAGAGTGATAAGAGCATCCTTCAGCCAGCGGAGAAAGACGCTGCTTAATTCCCTTGGCAATCAGCCCTGGCTTGAGGGTGGGAAGGAGCGGCTCAAAGAGGTATTAACCGGGATGGGTCTTTCAGAAAACATCCGTGCAGAGGCTTTGTCGGTGGAGCAATTTATACATCTGGCAGATCAATTATGTAAAAAAAAGCCGTTATAAAACAGGTAAATCGGATGATAATAATAGCGTCGACAAAGTCATTTAACGTACTGGTACGATTTTGCAAGGAACAGTGAATAAGAATGGCAGACAAGAAATTGACCGGAAGGATCAATAAAAGCAACGATGTACCGGCTGAGAATGATCAGTTGGGCGAGAATGAATATGAGGCATTCCGCAACGCCAAAGAATTTGGCGAAGAAGCTAAAAGAAAAGCACGCAGGTAGAGACAATCAGGAGGTATTGCCCGAGAATAAGGGCAATACCTCCACTGCATATTGCCGCTGCAACCCACAATTAAGTAATATCTCCTCTGGTACATGCGTATAATTCATATAAAAATGATGTTTGTGGTGGTTATATGCAGACATTGCCCGGCTTCGCAAGGAAATACGCAATCATGGAGGAGCTTGACGGAGGCTTTGGAATAGGCACTTCACCTGAGGCCTTTGTGAGGCTGGATTCATGGGAAGGACGCATAGTCGCCTCCCTCCACGTCAAGGGTTTAAAGCAGGGACCTTTCAGGTACATGCTATACCTTATCTTTTTACAAGGTGACGGGCTTGTGTCCATACCCGCCGGAGAAGTCAGTGCCTCCTTTCCCAGCATGCAGGGAAGCCTGGAGATTGATCCCGATACCCTCAAGTCCTATAATACCAGGCCTGAACTGGTCAAATATGCGGCCATTACTGCAGAGAGCAAGGACAAGATGTGGATTCCCCTGTTCGCAAGTTTTGAAAAGTCCTTGAAATGGGATGAGAGCTTGCGCCAAATCATACATAAAAAAGCACCCAAAAAGCAGGCCGAAAATGTGTCTGATACTACCAGGAAGGGGCAGGAGGAAACCAGGCCTGGGCAAGATAAAAAAGAGGAGCACAGCCCTGCCGGACAATCCCAGTCCGATCCGAATCCCGGACGGAGGGGATCTGCTACAGAGGGAGCCGGCCTTAACAAATGCGATATTGACAAGCTTGAAACACTGATCAAAAACAATTTTGAGGCCAGTCAGCCCTTTAAGAGGGGAAACCCTGATTACACCTGGTACCAGGTCAATGATCTGGCAAAACTCAGCAATATCATGTACATGTCAGGCATAAATGTACCTGTGTTTGCCAATCCCAAGATTCTGGTGGGACTTTTCAGGTATAAGCATATTCTTGCAGGTCTTTACAAAGGCGAAAACTTCTCAAACTTCTTTGTTATCGGTATTCCCGCCAGGGATGAAAACGACAATCGACCCTTCGAGACGGCTTGCAGATGGGTGCCGGTCACCGGCAGCGATGTACGGGATCTGGGTGGATACTGGCTTGTTTATGTCAGCTTAAGATCGGGAGAGATTGTAGTGTAGCTTAAAACAATAAACACTGTCGCCGGCGTGGTAGCCGGCATATTTAATTCCATGATTCCATGCTGATCAGATGTCAGGCTCGAGATAGCCGAAGTGTTCTCATGTCCGCCACTTAAAAAAGTTTACCGCCGGCAAAGGTTACTGTCATTATGGACATTTTCTGTTATGATTTATTGAAGTGTGTGTAAAAATAGAATAATATTCGGTTGATGACTGAACTAAAAACAAGGTCATTCTATTGAGAGGAGCTGCGGGATATGGATAATCGCAAAAGTGTGGCCTATTTCTGTATGGAGTATGGTATTGAAAACAATGTAAAGCTTTATGCAGGCGGACTCGGCATACTTGCGGGCGACTATATGAAAGAGGCCTGCGACCAGGGTTATCCCATTGTGGGGATAGGCATCCTTTGGAAACAGGGCTATGGGGAACAGTTAATAGACCAGGAAACAGGCATGCCCTATGATGCCTACAAAAACAGGGTCTACCCATTCCTTGAGGATACCGGGGTCACCGTATCGGTGTGCATCAAAAAAAGAGACGTAAAAATAAAGGTATGGCGTTACCGTGCCCATGGAGTGGACAATCTGTATTTACTGGATACCGACATCGAAGGAAATGACGGAGAGGCTCGCTGGATAACTGGACAGCTTTACGGATGGTTTGGTGAAGAGAGGGTGGCACAGGAAATGGTTCTGGGTATTGGAGGAGTACGTGCCATCCGGGCTCTGGGGCTCAATCCTTCGATATACCACTTCAATGAGGGTCATGCGCTGTTTGCTGGATTTGAGCTTATAAGGGAAAAGCTGTCCCGTGGAATGCGCTTCCGTGAGGCCTTGAAGGTAACGCAAAAAGAAGTGGTTTTCACCACCCATACACCGGTCCCTGAAGGGAACGAGCAGCACCCCATTGACAGGCTGATCTATATGGGCGCCAATCTGAACATGACCAAAAGGCAGCTTAAGGCTATCGGGGGAGATCCCTTCAACATGACGGCCGGAGCCCTTCGTATGTCCCGTGTGTCAAATGCGGTTTCAGATCTGCACCGGATAACTGCCCAGAAGATGTGGAAGAAGGTTAAGGGCAGGAGCGAAATCATCGGTATCACTAACGGCATTCATATCCC
>LFSK01000068.1 GCA_001512555.1 Clostridiaceae bacterium DTU059
GCAGTTGCGGCTTCTGACACAGGAAAGACATTTCTTTTCATGGCTGGAAAGAATCAGTTCCAGGGTGACCCTTCTGGATTCCCTGATCTCGGGGCTGTTTGTAACCACCTTCAGGCCTTCGGCCACGGGATACATACAGGATGCCTGCAGGCTCCTTGCCCCAACATCGACAACACACATACGGCATGCGCCGATCTCATTAATCCCTTTAAGGTAGCAAAGTGTCGGGATATGAATGCCCGCGAGTTTTGCCGCCTCCAGGACCGTGGATCCAACCGGGGCCTTGACTTCTTTACCATCTATGGTTAAGGTAACAAAATCTGACATTTACTGCACTCTCCTTTCCTTATCGGGTAATGATGGCGTCGAATTTGCAGTTTTCCATGCAAACGCCGCACTTGATACATTTGGATACATCAATGGTATGGGTCTTCTTAACCTCGCCGCTGATGGCGCCCACAGGACACTTCCTGGCACACAGGGTACAGCCCTTGCACTTGTCTTCAAGAATCACGTAGTGCACCAGAGCCTTGCACACGCCTGCCGGACATTTCTTGTCCCTGACATGGGCGATATACTCATCCCGGAAGTAACGGAGCGTGCTGAGGACCGGGTTGGGCGCGGTCTGGCCCAGTCCGCACAGGGCGGATTTCTTGATGTTCTCAGCAAGAATCTCAAGCTTCTCTATATCTGATTCCTCGCCCTTACCCTGGGTGATCTTCTCAAGAATCTCATGCATTCTCTTGGTTCCTATACGGCAAGGCGGACACTTTCCGCAGGACTCGTCCACGGTGAACTCCAGGAAGAACTTGGCAAT
>LFSK01000007.1 GCA_001512555.1 Clostridiaceae bacterium DTU059
GTGCTCGACCGATCGAAGTATTCTTTACAGAATATCAACTTAATAGTATTTGAAAAGCCATGGCGGGTCTTCTTGATCCGCCATGGCTTTTTCTGTCAGCCATTTACTCTGCCAAAACTCCATGTATATGATAGTGATATATTAATATATTATCCGAAATGCCTGAACAATGGCTGCAATTCCAATCATTCATTTGCAAATGGATGTCCGGTGGCGGGGTCCGGGTGGTAAGATAGTGTTAACCAACAAAACATATCTCATACAATGTCCGTTTCTGGGCGCATTGCAGGAGAGCCGGAATTATAAGAAGGCATTACCATCGAACCAAGAACCTGATATAATCGTCTTAATAAAGTAGAAGCAACCAGAGGAGGGACACAAATGAAAAAGGGTTCACTTTTATTAATATGTTTCATCGTATCATTTGTACTGTTATCATGCACTCTGACTTCCATGGATCGAAATGATGATGGTACCGTTTCAATACCCAGCAATACCTCTGAGCCAAAAGGCGAGCCATTCCATCCTGAGAATGAATCCGGGCCGGACAGCAGGGATCAGGATACGGATGGTGATGCAATACAGGCGGGTGACGAGGAGCCTATTAAGAACATCATTGAGGAGAGAGCCCGTGATGTATTAACCGCCATCAGCACCCAGGATTTTGAGAAGCTTTCTGAGGCAATCCATCCCGAGAAAGGTGTACGATTTAGCCCGTATGCTTTTGTTGATGGCGAAAAAGACCTTGTATTCTCTGCGGATAAGATAAAAAGCATGGTTTCAGATTCCGGGATATATGTGTGGGGAAGCTATGATGGTATAGGAGAGCCGATAGAACTAAGCTTCCGTGATTATTTTTCCAGGTTTGTCTATGATGCAGACTTTCAGGAGGCTGAGCAAATTGGCTACAACAAGATTCTGGGACAGGGAAATACCATCAATAACAGTTTCGAGTTCTATGAGAATGCAATTATTGTGGAGTACCATTTCCCGGGTATTGATCCCAAATACGAGGGGATGGATTGGAGAAGCCTGAGACTGGTATTCGAAAAGGCTGGAGATTCCTGGTATCTGGTAGGTATAATCCATGATGAATGGACAATATAAATGTAACCTACCCATCATGTGATGCATACAATATTGAAGTATATATGGGTATTGGAAGCATAAAATATAGTTGACAAGGAAGATAAACCATGCTACAATTATCCATAAATTCACAGCTTAAATGATTACAATATTGGTTTATAACGGCAAGTGTGACATCAATTGAAATTGGTTATGCTTGCGTGAAAACTTAATGATGGTATGAAACCGTAGAGCAAGAGGAGTAGGAATAATATCTTGCATTCAGAGAGCCGCCAGTTGGTGAGAATGCGGTTGCGAGTTTATTCCGAATGGACTTGTGAGGGAAGCCCGAAATCACATGAGAGTAGGCGCTTACGGGGGACCGGCCCGTTATCAGCAGGATGCATATGATGGTATGCAGAAATGAGTGGGCGCACAAAATGCGTCAATTTGGGTGGTACCGCAGAAGCTTAAGCTTTTGTCCCTGTCTTGGGGGCAAAGGCTTTTTTTGTTATTTACGGGAATGACTGACCGGCACCGAGGTGCGGTTATGTCAGACCCGGCCAATGTTATAGATGAAGATGAGATGAGGTGAGTGAAAGTGAGACGAGGTGAGAAGATGACGACGCCTGATTTTTCTGTAATTCAGAGACTGGCGGAGAAATGCAATCTCATTCCTGTCTGCAGGGAAATCTATGCGGACATCACAACCCCTATAGCCCTTTTGCGCAGGATATCCAGTTTTAGCGAAAGGCACTTTCTGCTGGAAAGCGTGGAAGGAGGGGAGAAATGGGGCAGGTACTCTTTCCTGGGCTTTGATCCGATTGCACGCGTGACCTGCAAGAACGGCGAAATCACTATTGAGGATGAAAAGAAGAGAATACTGCATTCCCGAAAGCCTTTAGATGTGTTGAGGTCATATCTGTCGGAATTCAGGGCTCCTGAGCTTTCTGGCATACCCCCCTTTGCCGGCGGATTTGTTGGGTATTTCTCCTATGCCATGGTGGGATATTCAGAGCCGGTTTTAAAGCTCAGGAGCAGTGAGTTCAATGATTTTGACCTCATGCTCTTCGACAAGGTTATTGCCTACGATCACCTGAAGCAGAAAATCGTTATAATTGCCAACATGCGAACCGACAGGCTGGAAGAAAACTATAGAAAAGCGCTTGGTGAGATTGAGAGAATCACCCGGCTGATAACGGATCAAACCCCTCTTCCGATTTCTGAGGCCAGAAGCGTTCCTTGTTTTGTCTGCAACACATCAAAGGAAGAATTCTGTGATATGGTCAGCAGGACAAAGGAGTACATAAGAGAAGGAGAGATATATCAGGCCATCATTTCCAGGCGCTATGAAACAGAGTATTCCGACAGCCTTCTCAATGCCTACAGAGTTCTGAGAACAACAAATCCCTCACCATATATGGTGTTTCTGCAAAATCATGATATCCAGCTGATAAGCACATCGCCGGAAACCCTGGTTAGGCTTAAGGATCGAAAGCTGACAACCCTTCCCATAGGCGGATCCATGCCCCGGGGCAGGAACAGCGAGGAGGATCAGGCGTTGGCAAAGAAATTGCTGGAAGACGAAAAGGAACTGGCTGAACATGACATGTTGGTTGATCTGGCGAGGAATGATCTTGGGAAGATATCGGAGTATTCCAGTGTCCGTCTGAATCACTACAGAACCATTCAGCGCTATTCTAAGATCATGCACATCGCCTCGGAAGTGGAAGGGTGTATCAGAAAGGACAAGGATGCCCTGGATGCCATTGATGCTTTGCTTCCGGCAGGAACCTTATCCGGCGTGCCAAAGGTTCGCGCATGCGAGATCATTGAGGAACTGGAACAGGCGCCGCGGGGAATCTATGGCGGAGCCATAGGCTATATAGACTTCACGGGAAACATGGATCTGTGTATTGCCATTCGCATGGCTGTGAAAAAGAATGGCAGGGTCTACGTTCAGGCCGGCGGCGGAATTGTTGCCGACAGTATTCCGGAGATGGAATATGAAGAATCTGAAAACAAGGCAAAGGCAGTAATGGAAGCCATAATTGCAGCGAGGGAGGTGGACGGTGATGGTTCTGATCATTGATAACTATGACAGCTTTACCTATAACCTGGCACAGCTTTCAGCGGCAGTCCATGAAGATATCCGGGTGATCCGCAACGATGAGATGACTGTTGATGAAGTCGTTGAGTTGTCACCCTCTTACGTAATTATATCATCAGGTCCCGGCTTTCCGGAAAACGCCGGAATATGCAAGGAACTTGTAATGCGGATAAAGGGAAAGGTTCCGGTACTTGGCATAAACCTTGGGCATATGGCAATCTGTGAGGCATTTGGAGCATCAGGTATTCCTGCTAATAAGCTTTTCCACGGTAAACAAAGCGGCATACATATTGCCAATGGATGTGCCCTGTTCAAAGGTCTGCCTCCCATCATCCAGGGGGCAAGATACCACTCTTTCGTTGTGGGGAGAATGTCCCTTCCCGATGAACTGCTGATCATCGCAGAGGATGAGGATGGGGAGGTCATGGGGGTAAAGCACAGGGACTATGAGATCTATGGCCTCCAATTCCATCCCGAGTCCATATTAACGCCCCGGGGGGATATGATCATCAGCAATTTTTTGAGAAAAGGCGGTGAAGGATGATGATCAAGAAAGCCATTCATAAACTTCTGAATAAGGAAGACCTGTCTTTTGATATGACCAAATCAGTGATGGATGAAATCATGAGCGGCAACGCCACAGAGGCACAAATCGCATCCTTTATAACAGCCATGAGGATGAAGGGTGAAACAATTGACGAGATCACAGCCTGTGCCACGATCATGAGAAAATACGGCGCAAAGCTAAAGCATGACGGCGATGTATTGGATATTGTCGGTACCGGAGGGGATCAGGCATACACATTCAATATATCCACCATTTCCTCCTTGGTGATTTCAGCAGCAGGCGTGCCAGTGGCAAAGCACGGCAACAGGAGTGTATCCAGCAAATGCGGAAGTGCCGACGTGCTGGAAGCCCTTGGTGTAAAGATTGATATTCCCGCAGCCAAGAGTGAAAAGATATTAAAGGAAATAGGAATCTGCTTCATGTTTGCCCCATACTACCATTCCGCCATGAAGTATGCCGCCCCCGTGAGAAAAGATCTCGGAGCGCGGACCATCTTCAATATCCTGGGGCCTCTTGCAAGCCCAGCCGACGCCAATATGCAATTGTTGGGAGTATATGATGAAAACCTGGTAGAGCCTCTCGCCAGAGTGCTATGCAACCTGGGTATCAAGAAGGCCATGGTGGTGCATGGGCATGATGGCCTGGATGAAATATCCTTGACCACTTCAACCACTGTTTGTGAAGTCAATAATGGGAAACTCAACAGCTTCTTTCTTGATCCGCGGCAATTTGGCTTTGAGTACTGCAGGCCTCAGGACTTAATGGGAGGAGATCCACAGGAGAACGCCCGGATCGCCAGGGAAATACTAAGCGGTGAAAAGGGTCCTAAAAGGGATACGGTGCTGCTCAACTCCGCAGTCTGCCTCTATATGTATTATGACAACATAACCTTGAGGGAATGTGTGAGGATGGCGGCAGACACCATCGACAGCGGTAAGGCAATGGAACAGTTGAATAAGTTTATCCGGCTGTCCCATGCCCAGTAGTAAAGTGAAAAAAGGATGGTGGAAAAATGATTCTTAAAACCCTGGCCGAATCCGCCAGAATGCGTGTGGAATCGGCAAAACAAATAGTACCCTATGATGTGCTGAAGGATCGGGTAAAGGGAAGCGTCAACAGCCGCGAAGCCTTTGCCTTCGAAAAGGCTCTTAAAAGCAGTGGAATATCCTTTATATGCGAACTCAAAAAAGCCTCGCCGACCAAAGGTGAAATAGCGCCTGTTTTCCCCTACAAAGAGATCGCCATGGAATATGAGGAAGCCGGGGCTCATGCCATATCGGTACTGACTGAGCCGGAATATTTTAAAGGCAGAGATCAGTTCCTTAAAGAGATCAGTGAATTGGTCAGCACTCCAACCCTAAGGAAGGACTTCATCATCGATGCCTATCAGATTTATGAGTCAAAGCTTCTGGGTGCAGACGCGGTATTGCTTATTTGTGCCCTGCTGGATAACCATACTCTTAACAGGTATCTTGAAATCTGCGATGAGCTTGGGCTTTCTGCCCTTGTGGAAGCCCATACCGAAGAAGAAGTCGCTTCCGCCATTGAGGCTGGTGCAAGATTGATCGGGGTTAACAACCGGAATCTTAAAACCTTTGAGGTGGACATACACACCTGCATTGCTTTGAGAGAACTTGTTCCGGAGCATATCATCTATGTAGCTGAAAGCGGCATCAGCTCCCGGGAAGATATAGCCATGCTGGAAAAGGCGGGAGTGGACGCAGTTCTGATAGGGGAAGCGCTAATGAGAAGTTCGGACAAGAAAACCATGCTCTCATACTTAAAGGCTAATAGTTCCAAGTCCGCTCCGGCAGGTGACAGGCATGGCTAGGATCAAGATATGCGGCCTGATGCGGGATGAGGATATCCATGCGGTGAATGGAGCTCTTCCGGATTACATAGGTTTTGTGTTTGCCAAAAGCAGAAGGCAGGTGGACGGGGAGAGGGCAAAAGCCATGAAGGCCCTTTTGAATCCTTCCATCAAAGCGGTTGGGGTGTTCGTCAATGAAGAGATGGATCGTATCATCCAATTGTGCGAATCGGGGGCAATTGACCTGATCCAGCTTCATGGCGATGAAAACGGGGACTATATCAAGGCCCTGAAATACCGTGTACCAAACAGGATCATCAAGGCCGTCAGGGTAAGGAGCCCGGAAGACATCAAAAGAGCGATGGAGTTTTCCTGTGACTACCTGCTGCTTGACACCTGGCATGAACAGCATTACGGGGGTACGGGCAATGTCTTTGACTGGTCCCTGGTCCCCAAAACTATAAAACCCTTCTTCCTGGCAGGGGGTATTAATTCAGCCAACATAGCGCAGGCAATTGAAAAGCTGAGCCCCTATGCCGTTGATGTCAGCAGCGGAGTTGAGACCGATGGATACAAGGATCCAGCAAAAATCATGGAGATTGTGTCAAAGACAAGAAGAATAGAGGGTCTTAAAACCTGATTCACCAATGGGTGCATACTTGATGAAGGAGAAGGATGGTTATGTCAAAAGGAAGATTTGGAGATTTCGGCGGACAATATATTCCAGAAACGCTGATGAATGCGGTTATAGAACTTGAAGAGGCATATGAGCGGCTAAGGGATGATGCTGATTTTAAAAAGGAATTAAACAGGCTTGGTGAGGAGTATGCAGGAAGACCATCAATGCTGTATTATGCGGAGAAAATGACCAAAGACCTGGGGGGAGCCAAAATCTATCTCAAAAGAGAGGACTTGAACCATACAGGCTCCCACAAGATCAACAATGTGCTTGGCCAGGTACTTCTGGCAAAGCGCATGGGAAAAACACGTGTCATCGCCGAAACAGGAGCCGGACAGCACGGGGTTGCCACAGCAACGGCAGCTGCGCTGTTGGGAATGGAATGTGAAGTATTCATGGGCAGGGAGGATGCCCGGCGTCAGGCTCTCAATGTGTACCGTATGAAGCTCCTGGGGGCTAAGGTGCATGAGGTGACCTGCGGCACCCAAACCCTGAAGGACGCTGTGAATGAAACCTTGCGGGAGTGGAGCAGGCGTGTTGATGATACCCATTATGTTCTGGGATCTGTGATGGGACCGCACCCGTTTCCAACCATTGTTCGGGATTTTCAAAAGATAATCGGACAAGAGGTGAAAAAACAGATAATGGAAAAGGAGGGCAGGCTCCCCGATGCACTGGTAGCATGCGTTGGCGGCGGAAGCAACGCGATAGGTCTCTTCCATGATTTTATCGACGATCGCAGCGTGAGGCTTATCGGCTGTGAAGCCGCCGGTCATGGCATTCATACCGATAGGAACGCTGCAACAATGACCCTGGGAACAGTGGGTATCTTCCATGGTATGAAGTCTTACTTCTGCCAGGATGGGTACGGGCAGATCGCTCCTGTCTACTCCATCTCTGCGGGACTTGATTATCCGGGTGTTGGTCCGGAACATGCTTACCTGCGTGATATCGGAAGGGCGGAGTATATTCCGGTTACAGACCATGAAGCCGTGGAAGCATTTGAATACCTGTCCCGTACGGAGGGAATCATCCCGGCAATCGAAAGCGCCCACGCAGTTGCGGTGGCAATGAAACTTGCACAAGATATGAGGCATGATCAGATCATAGTAGTTGGTCTTTCAGGCAGGGGAGATAAGGATGTGGCTTCAATAGCCCGTTACAAGGGGGTTGATATCCGTGAATAGATTAGGAAAAGTGTTTGAGAATGGAAAAGCCTTCATTCCCTTTATCACTGCAGGTGATCCATCCATAGAAACAACCGAAAAGCTTGTATATGGGATGGCAGAAGCCGGCGCCGATTTGATTGAACTGGGTATACCCTTTTCAGATCCGGTAGCCGAAGGGAATGTCATCCAGGCTGCGAATACCCGCGCTTTGACGGGAGGTGTTACAACAGATACCTTGTTTTCAATGGTAAAACGAATCCGCAGGACATGTCAGGTGCCCATAGCCTTTATGACCTATGCCAATCCGGTATTCTCCTATGGATATGAGAGATTTTTGAGGAATTGTTATGAGGCCGGGGTGGATGCACTCATTGTGCCCGACCTGCCATTTGAAGAAAGCGGGGAGATCATACCGTTCTGTCATAAGTATAGGATCAGTTTGATTTCTATGGTGTCCCCCACCTCAAAAAGCCGCATACAGAAGATTGCAAGGGAAGCACAGGGATTCATATATTGTGTATCGTCCATGGGAGTAACCGGTGTACGCCAGGACATCGGTAATGAGGTTAAAGAAATAGTTAAACAGATAAAAGAAGTAAAGGATATTCCGTGTGCAGTAGGGTTTGGTATTTCAACTCCCGAGCAGGCATCAAGGATGGCGGAGTTTTCTGACGGTGTTATTGTGGGAAGTGCAATCGTGAAAATGGTTGAGCAATACGGAGAAGAATGTGTTCCCCATGTGGTCGAATATGTGCGCATGATGAAAAGCACCATAGAACATACATAGTAATGTGGGGGTATGGGCAGGAACATTTATATTTATATACAGCCGGATAGTATGGAACAAAAAGGATATTGACATAGCACCGTCCTCCGTGCTAAACTTAGAATCCGCAGCCGGCGAGACAGCCCATCGGCAGGTCTTGCAGGAGATGCAAACTGAAGGCTTACCAGCCTTCATTCATTCTCCGGAACATACGGATGAATGAGTATGGAAGAAAGAGGTGATTGACAAGATGCCTCCTTCCATGTTAGACTGATAGTCCGTCGCCCATGAGACCGATTAATAAACGGTTATGGCATGACAGCTCCAAAAAATTGGAAGCTCGGAGAGAGTCGAAAATTGTTGACAGCGTAGCGGCGAACATGATATAATGAAATTCCGCGGCTCGTGGGAACAAGAAGCCCAGGAGCGGGAAAACAAGCCGAAAGAGGCAGTATGGACATTGAAAATTGAACAGTGTATGAAGCATCATTAAAAGT
>LFSK01000097.1:0-497 GCA_001512555.1 Clostridiaceae bacterium DTU059
AATACCAATCCCTGGGTCAAGCTCATCATTGTTTTTGCTAAAAACTTGCTGGCGCTGATAGCCGTCAAGGTGGTGACCTATTTCAGAAGGTCTTTTGTGGGCAGCATCAAGACAGGCTATCATCTGATGATGCTTGTTGTGCCGGTCATCAGCCTGGTACTCACCTATGTAATACTGGATCTTATCTTGCATCCCGGGAAGGAAGATGTGAGCTTGCCCGTTATTGGCCTTATGTGCCTGATGTATGTTAATGTAATGATTTTTACTGTGTTTGAGGGCTTCATGAGGCAGGTGAACAAGGAGTACCGATATATACTCATGGAAAAGCAATTGAATCTGCAGTTGGATCATTACGAGCAGCTGGCTGAAAGCAGGGGGCATATCCGTGAGATATGGCACGACTTCAAGAATCATGTCCAGTGTATGAGGATTTTGTATGATAAGGGTGACATGGAATCCCTTGGGGAATATATCAGGAATCTGTCCTGTTATGAGGA
>LFSK01000097.1:504-3689 GCA_001512555.1 Clostridiaceae bacterium DTU059
CTGGATAATGCTATTGAAGCCTGCAGCCGGATAAAGAACCCGGAGATTGAAAAAAGTATCTCTCTTAGCCTGACGTATAAAAACGGCTATCTGGTTATGGAACTTGTCAATACTTTTGAAGAGGAGCCTCAAAGGCGGGGAAAACAGTTTATAACATGGAAACCCTCTCCCCAGCTCCACGGATTGGGGCTTCAGAGCATTGAGAGAACAGTTGAACAATACGGCGGCAATATGAAGATAACCATAGAAAAGGGAACTTTTTCTCTGAAAATTCTGCTTTGTGTGGATGTTTCCGGAAAAGAGCCCGAAGATGGCTGATATCATATCCTTCCTTGTAGGTTTATTGGAACACTGACCAATTCATTATGGATTTTTTATGGATAAAATATCCGGATTTACTGCTTTAAAATCATAGATCTATCCTTTATAATAAGAGAGTCAAACAGGAAGTTTGACGTAAATCTGATCTTTAGAGGTAAAACAATGGCTGTCAAAAGAATTTTTGTTGAAAAGAAACCCGGATTTGATGTTGAAGCTCGAAAACTGCTGGAAGATATCAGGGATAATCTCCTGATAAAGAGACTTAAGGGAGTTAGGATTCTTCTGCGTTATGACTGCGAAGGCATCACTGATGAGGATTTCGAGAAAGCCAAGACCGTTGCTTTTTCAGAACCCCCTGTTGACAGGGTCTATGATGAGGTTATTGAGACCGGCGAGGATGAAAGACTTATAGCGGTTGAGTTCCTGCCGGGACAGTATGACCAGAGGGCAGATTCAGCCGCCCAGTGCATCCAGATCATGACCCACGGAGAACGCCCAAGTATTCGGGTGGCAAAAATAATTCTTCTGAAGGGGGATCTCACTGAAGAAGATTTCCATACCATCAAAGGTTATGTAATCAATCCTGTTGAAACCCGTGAGGCATCGCTTGAAAAGCCGGGGACGCTTGAAACCGTTTATCCCGTGCCTCAGGACGTGCCTGAAGTCACCGGGTTTTCAGATATGACAGATACCCAACTGAATCAATTGCTGGATGATATGGGATTCGCCATGACATTTGAGGACCTTAAGCTCTGTCAGATCTATTTTAAGGAGACAGAGAAACGGGATCCCACTGTAACCGAACTGAGAATGCTGGACACCTATTGGTCGGATCATTGCCGGCATACTACTTTTTTGACCGAGATTGAATCAGTTGGCTTTGATGCCGGCCCCGTTTCTCAGAAGATCAAATCGGTTTATGAACGATACTTGAAAATGAGAGAAGACCTGGGAAGGGATGAGAGTAAACCGGTCTGTCTCATGGATATGGCCACCCTGGCCATGAAACACCTTAAAAAAACAGGTGATCTGGATAATCTGGACGAGTCGGACGAGATCAATGCATGCAGCATTGTAGTGCAGGCTGAAATCGACGGCCGCCTGGAAGACTGGCTCATTATGTTTAAAAATGAGACCCATAACCATCCCACAGAGATAGAGCCCTTTGGTGGTGCTGCTACCTGCCTGGGAGGAGCCATACGCGATCCCCTGTCGGGCAGATCCTATGTTTATCAGGCCATGAGGGTGACGGGAAGCGGTGATCCCCGGACTCCCATTGCCGATACTTTGCCCGGCAAGCTTCCTCAAAGGGTTATCACTAACACTGCAGCCAACGGATACAGCTCTTATGGCAACCAGATAGGAGTGCCTGCGGGGTATGTGACAGAAATATACCATGATGATTATGTAGCCAAACGAATGGAGATTGGAGCCCTTGTGGCAGCGGCGCCCAGGAGCAGTGTTGTTAGAATGAAGCCTGAAGCAGGCGATATAGTTATCCTGGTGGGTGGACGCACCGGGCGTGACGGCTGCGGTGGCGCCACTGGTTCGTCTAAGGAGCATACCGAGGAATCACTGACCGCCTGCGGAGCCGAAGTGCAAAAAGGTGACCCGTCTACCGAGAGAAAAATTCTGAGGCTCTTCCGAAAACCTGAAGTCAGCAGAATGATAAAACGGTGCAATGACTTTGGTGCGGGAGGCGTCTCGGTTGCGATAGGAGAACTGGCCGATGGTCTGGATATAAACCTGGATGCTGTTCCGAAAAAATATGAGGGTCTTGATGGTACCGAACTTGCCATATCTGAGTCCCAGGAACGCATGGCCGTTGTGGTTTCGGCTGAGGATGCGGATACATTCATAAAAGAGGCTCATGAAGAAAACCTTGAAGCTACTAAGGTGGCTGTTGTAACGGACTGCAACAGACTGAGAATGAGTTGGAGAGGCCAGACCATTGTTGACCTCAGCCGCGATTTCATAAATACAAATGGAGCCAGGCAGAAGGCATCGGTTCAGGTATCCGATGCTGATAATCAGGACAGCCCGTTTGCCCGGCTTCCCGAAGAGATAGAAGCCCTGAGGCATGACCCGGCTGCTGCCTGGCTGGAAAACCTGAAGAGGCTGAATGTATGCAGCCAGAAGGGTCTGGTGGAGCGTTTTGACAGCACAATTGGCGCCGGAACGGTGCTCATGCCCCTTGGAGGAAAGTATCAACTCACCCCCACGGATGGAATGGCTGCCAAGCTGCCTGTCCAAAACGGCGACACCACCACAGGAACCCTGATGACCTATGGCTACAACCCCCATATATCAAAATGGAGTCCATTCCATGGTGCCATATATGCCATTCTGGAATCTTTGGCCCGTCTGACAGCCATGGGCGGGGATTACAGAAACGCCCGCCTCACGCTACAGGAATACTTTGAGAAGCTGGGCAAAGATCCCCGTCGTTGGGGAAAGCCTTTCAGTGCGCTATTGGGTGCCCTCCATGCCCAGTTGTCCTTGAAGGTGGCAGCAATAGGAGGAAAGGACAGCATGTCCGGAACCTTTATGGACCGACATGTACCGCCCACACTGGTGTCCTTTGCTCTTGCGCCTACTGATGTTAAGACAATTATCTCCCAGGAGTTCAAGCATCCGGGCAGCCGCCTTGTACTGGTGTCAGTGGGCAGGGATGAACTGAACCTGCCGGATCTTGAACAGGCAGACAAAGCTTATTCTGCTATTGCTTCCCTGGCGAAGGAAGGCGGTATTCTTGCAGCCTCTGCCCTTAAGTTTGGCGGGCTGGCAGAAACCGTCTCAAAAATGGCATTTGGAAATCACATTGGTGCCCGGCTGAAGGAAATGCCCTTTGAAAAACTGTTTGG
>LFSK01000110.1 GCA_001512555.1 Clostridiaceae bacterium DTU059
CCAAGTTCGGAGCCTGCTCCTCAGGAAAGCCGTAACACGGCTGAGGAAACGGAGGAGCACCGAACAAATGAGGATGGCGGAGAAAGCGACGCTGTAGAAGAAAAGGTTATCACGGTCTATTGTGATACCGGAGAAGTTTTCGACCTTATAAAGAAGTTCCAGGAACTTCATCCCGATTTTGAGTATGAAATCGAAATATATACCGAATACGCATTCGGTGATGAGTACCCTGATCGTGTTCATGATCTGGTTAACGGAAGATTGGACGTAATTCCCGACATATACAGCGTGGCAAGGGAAGATATCTATAAGTTCACCAAGGGAAGCGATCATCAATATGCCCTGCCTTTTGAAGAGCTTGGTCTCGATGTAGACAAACTCGTAAAAGAGGCCGAGATCCCCCAATACATGATGGATGCCTGCACTAACCCGGAAGGGAAGCTGGTGGCGCTGGGCTACCAAAACACCGCGGGAGCCTTCATTTACCGCCGTTCCATTGCCAAAAAGGTTTGGGGAACCGATGACCCTGGGGTTATCAGCGGTAAAATCGGTCCGGGATGGGACAAGTTCATGAAGGCGGCGGCCGAGTTAAAAGCAAAGGGATACGGTATCTGCTCCGCCGTTGAAGATATCTGGAAGCCGATTGAGATGAGCTCGGAGCAGGGATGGTTTAAAGACGGCCAGCTGGTAATCGATCCGGCACGGGAAGCCTTCCTGGATATTGCCAGGGAGATGGTCGAAAACGGTTATACCAACAATACAATTGCATGGGATGCTGGATGGTATGCGGACATGAAGGGGGAAGGCGAAAGGGAAGTATTCGGCTTTTTGGGTCCTTACTGGTTTGTAAATTATATTTTGGTTGGTAGCAGCGGCGGCGAAGCTGTAGGAGAAGGGACATACGGCGACTGGGCCGTGTGTGACCCGACGGAAGGCTTCTTCCGGGGAGGAACTATAATTCTTGCCCACAGGAATGCCAGGCACAAGGAAGGGGTAGGGGAGATCATCCGTTGGCTGACCCTGGATACTTCTGAAACCGGAGGCCAGTATCTATGGGCTAACGGAGAAATAAGCGGAAACATTGAGATTCCTTCATCCATGGCTGTCGCAAAAAAACTTGAATACAAGTATGATTTCCTGGGAGGACAGGACCTGTTTGAGGCCTATTTGTCCGCAACGCAATATGCTCGCGGAAATAGTCTTTCGGAGCATGACAGTACGATTAGCTGGTATTGGGAGGAAATGGCTGTAGAATATGCACAAGGACTGAAAACACGTGAACAGGCCATCGTTGATTTTAAGGAGCGTGTAGATCAATATTTAGGCTATTATGCCGAAAGGGAAGCGCGTAAGAATAAACCGAAAGAAACCCGGTAAGGACAACAGCGGGCAGAAGAAGGAATATAAAGGTGTTATCCGCATTTATAGCGATCCTGGCGGTCTTTTAACGCTTGTATAGGTGTTCCCGGAACTGCATCCTGATTGATTTTGAGTATGAAATAGAATATCAGAAGAAATATCCGGATAACAGTGTAACAGCCGCTCCTGACCGGGCGGTTTTTTCCATGCCTGTTTATTGAAACCAGCTATTCGCTGTGCTACAATGAAAGTGTGTAAAGCGGCATTATTAAAGCGTTATAGCTTTACAACACTGACCGGAATAAACAATACAGGAAAAACAAGGCTGATGTCCATGGAAAGACGTGAGGAGCCAAAACGCCCTTCAATTTCCAATAGGATATGACCGGATTGTTTTTTGAAAGCGAGGAGTGGAAATGAAAGGGACTTATTATCTGGGAGATCAACAGTTTGAGATCCGGGAGATACCGAATCGTGAATTAGGGCCGGATGAAGTTCTTGTAAAGGTGGCTGCCTGCGGCGTTTGCGGGACCGATGTTCATATTTATCACGGCAGTAAAGGATCTGCTGAGGTAGCACCTCCGGTGATTCTTGGCCATGAGTTTTCCGGAATCGTAGAAAAAATTGGAAGCGCAGTGGACAAGGTAGCCGTTGGGGATCATGTTGCAATTGATCCCAACATCTACTGTGGGAAATGCCATTTTTGCGGAATCGGGAAGAAACAGATGTGTGCTAATCTTATTGGCATTGGCGTCAATCGTGATGGGGGATTTGCGGAATACTGTTATGTTCCTGAGTCCCAGTGCTTTAAGCTTGATAAAAACATACCCCTTGCATATGGCGCAATGGTGGAGCCTCTGGCCTGCTGCCTCCATGGTATTGACCGGCTGAATATGAGGCAGGGTGATACGGTTTGCGTTATTGGCGGAGGTGCCATTGGATTGATGATGGTGCAGTTGGCAAGGCTCTCAGGCGCATCTGTGGTTGTTCTGAGCGAACCAGTTCAGCATCGCCGGGAAATCGGTCTTTCCCTTGGTGCTGATTATGTGGTTGACCCCATCAATGAATCATTACCCCAAAGGCTTCATGAACTTTTGGGTACTGAGGGAGCAGATGTAATCATTGAGTGTGTGGGTAATCTCACAGCTACCGGTCAGTCCTTTGAAGCAGCCAAACGCGGCGCAAGTATTCTGCTGTTCAGCGTGCCCAAGGCTGGTTCAGTTTATCCTCTGAGCCTGGAGGATGTGTTTCAAAAAGAATTAACAATACTGGGATCCATGATCAATCCCGACACCCATGAGAGAGCTGCGCAGCTCATCAACAGCGGGCGTATTGAGCTGAAACCGCTGATTACACATTGTTACCCGATTGAACAGCTGGAAGACGCTATCATGATGCAAATGTCCAGTGAGTCCATTAAGGTTATAGTTGGAAATTAAACATGATACCGCTCTGTACCATCCTGTCATAAGGATTTATCTGCCCGTGAAAGGTTATTGCCGGACGAGCCACCCAATGGTGGCTCGTTGTTATCCGCTTTTTTCTTCCAGCCAGGCTGCAATGTCTTCAGCAATATCCTTATTGCTGCCCGAGGCGAAGCTGGTGCGTATCCTGTCTGCAAGGTTCTGAAAACTGAAAGGACACCTTTCCAGTACGGCAGGAAGCATGCTTATGAACGCTTCGTCCATGGCGTCCGAATAAACCTTTGATGACACAACCCTTCCATTTTCAAGGTTGAGGCCTATTTCAACTCCGCCCCAGGGAAACCGTGTTTCCAGGGTTATATCGAATTTAGGGGTCTGTCCATAGCGCCATTCCCAGGAAGCATATTTATCCCGCAGTTTTTGAACCGCCTCAGTGTCAATATCTTTTGCCCCGTCACTGATGGCGGGCCGGCATCCATAGATACTGGCGAAAGCATTGACTAAGGCATCTGCAACCGTGTCGACAGTGAGTGAAGGATTAAGCTCAGTAAGGTTGACCACCCTGGACTTTACAGAAGCAATCCCTTTGCTGACCATCTTTTCCTTTGACACCTGAAGGTATCTGGACAGTTTTGTGAAGTCGGAAGAAACCAGGATTGTGCCGTGATGATAGGCACTTGTTTTGGTAAAGTAAAAGGCATTTCCTGAAAACTTTCGTCCATCGGAAGTGATATCATTCCTGCCGCTTTTTTCTGCCTGGATGCCCAGGCTCTTTACTGCAGAAAGGATTACCTCCAGCTGCCTTCCAAGGTCATAGTCTTCTTTTCTCATCAGAAACGTAAAATTGAGGTTCCCGTCGTCATGGTAGACTGCACCTCCTCCGGACAGCCTCCGGGCAAGCTTTCCTCCCTCATTCTCCAAAAGCTCGGTGCGGCATTCCCTCCAGGC
>LFSK01000162.1 GCA_001512555.1 Clostridiaceae bacterium DTU059
CTTAGTTCTCTTCAAAACCAGAAAGGAATTATATCCTGAACTGGAGAAAAAACTCCTTGAAAGCCATCCCTATAAAAATCCGGAAATCCTGTTTGTAGATGTGGAAAAGGGAAGTGCTGCATATTTAGCCTGGATAGATGAACAGACAGGTTATTAGCAGTGATAGACTTATAAGTATTTGCGCACTATAAGTTCATGATCAAGTTCTTTAAAAACAGTAAATCCACACCTTTTATAAAGTGCAGGAGACCCTTCACTTCGTTTTCTCTATAAATTCCTTTATTGCAATTGAAACTGCATCACCATGTCCTGTTATTAAATGTCCTCCCCTTTCAAAGACAGCGGTTTTCGCATTTGTACGAGCGATAAACTTCTTGATACTCTCATATTTTGCCATAGGATCATCTTTAGCGTGAACTACTAAAATAGGAGCTGTTATTTTTTCAATTTCGTAATCATCAAAATTAATATCCATGTCTATATTTGTGATTTTTTCATCTATTTTTATACCTTTTTTGCGAGGCACTACTGGAAGCATGGTATCATACAAAGACTTATCTATCTCAGATGCAAACATGGCTTTAAAAACAAAGCCAAAATACTTTGTAGAAAACCACATAGGAAAGTCATTAACTAGTGGTGCTGGTGGCCCCATCATTCCTTTTATTTCCTCACGTGTCTTTTTAGAGGCAGGAACCCCAGAAGACAGTAAAATTAACCCTTTAACACGTTCGGGGTACTTAATTGCAAACATAAGTCCCGCCGCACCACCTGCAGAGGTTGTAATAATATATGTTGTTCTGATTCCAAGCTAATCTAGTAAGTTTAAAAATGCTTTTGCTTGATTTTCTGGTGTTGGTTGCGATGGTACATCAGAACCAGGATAGCCAAATCGTGATGGAGCTATTTTCCTGAAATCATCACCTACCAGGCTTTTTAAGGATACATAAGCTTGATCATAACCACCAAAAATACCGTGAGATATGAGGATCGTTTCACCCGTACCTTCGTCCATATAAGTCATTTTACCAAAATTACTATATGAGGTCTTTATATCATAATTATTGAGCCTTTTATAGGCCTTGTTAATATCAATCCTATATTGTATGGCTACTATGGCTGAAAGTACAATTAATACTCCCAAAATATATACCCACATGTGTTCTTACCACCTTTTTTAATATTCTTTCCTAAAGTCAGCCTATTTAACGTATTGGTTTTCCAATATGCATATCCTTTCTCCATTGAGGAATTGGCCCATCATCGCCCCAGTATTCGTCCAAAGTTTTTATTTTTCCTTCTATTATTTCAATAAAAGAAGTCACATGAAAAGACATTCCCTTTGTCCATACATGTGTTACAGTTATTACTGTATTTCTGGCCTTTTCTATCCGTTCAACCTCTCCGCTCCAATCACCAGGATATTCACAATTGGCTCGCAGAAATTCTGAAACATTAAATTGCTCGTTCGTATTATGCCAGCGAATGCATGCATCTTCATGAAAGAATTTTTTAACTCCATTTCATTCTGAGATGCGATATTCTTCCAATATTCAATAATAAAATTATTAATATCCATTATCTTTCTTCAACCTCCAACATCATATTAGCATAAATGCAAATATGCGTTTAAAAAGTTATCTGGTAACAATAAAAGTCAATACCAAACCTAAATACTTCTCCACATCTTTCAAAACCGTTTTTTTCATATAAAGCCAATGCAGCAGTATTCGTCTTGCTGACTAACATTCGTATGCCGTCATACCCTTTTTCTTTGGCTGTCCTTATAATATTTCTTAACAATCTCGTCCTTATCCCCTGTTTCTGAAAAGATGGATCAACACCTATTCTTGCCAATTCCCAGGGCTTTTGGGGTTTCCATTGCAAATCACTTAACTCGTCAAAGTCGCCTACTGATGCAACTGCAACTATTTTATCATCTTTTCTCAAAGTGTATAGCCAGTCGTTCCTAATATCATTTTCTGCCGTTTCTTTGCTTGGATAATCCAAAGTCCAGGTGCAGCCCGGAGTACCAACTATTCTATGATATAAACTTACAATTTCAAATATATCATCATACCTTGCTAATTGAAATTCGTAATTGCTCAATGCAGATACCTCCAATTACGTCTTATTGTGGTCTTATCAGCTTGCAAAACTATATGCATTTATCTTTTTCCCACAAACACATACCAAAGGACACTACTTAACTTTGGGGATTCTCTTTTTCCTTTCTTGAATTTTACCGATATGCTTGCTTGTATATATGACAGAAACTATGCTCATCGCGAACGCGAGTCCTGCAGCAAAAGATGCAATATTCTCTGTTATTCCTATTTCGTCCAATCCTGCAAGTTTTAATCCCAGGAAGACAATCCAGCATATTACACCCACCCAGGCAAAAAAGTGCTGATTCTTTAATAGCCTTTCTTTTTCACTGCTTGTGTATTCCGCAATATTATGTAATGCTTCCTCTGTCTGTTTCTCCATCATATCTACTCTCCTTTCTCCATTCAACAATTCTTCGATGCTTACGTCATAAATCTTTGCCAGTTCAATAAGCAAATCGAAATCCGGCATTGTTCTGGCATTTTCCCAGCGTGAGATCGTTCTGTTGTTAACGTTAAGCTTTTCTGCTAGCTGCTCTTGAGTCATACCACTTTCTTTTCGTAGGACTTTTAGAAATAATCCGATCTTTTCTTGATTCATTATAGCTGGCCTCCTTTCTTTCACAGAATAGCTTTCTTCAGACCTGAATACCACGACAGAGAATGAGAATTGACGTATAGGACAGCATATGCAGCTTATTTTTTATACGCAATTGCATCAATTTGTGCATGAAGCCCATCTGGACCACCAATATGTGCAAAATCTGTCTGG
>LFSK01000073.1:0-8495 GCA_001512555.1 Clostridiaceae bacterium DTU059
CGCTTCGCTCGCGATGACATACTGATGTCTCGCAAACGTACAGCACGGCGACTGTATGAGGATTGCCGCGCTCTGCTCGCAATGACATGAAAGGATCCCATAGAGCCGGGTCTATTGCAGCCTGGGGTTCAGGATCGAAAACTTGTAGATCTGATCCTGCTCCTTTAGTAGATTTGTTTCCTTCCAGACCCCGGCAAACTTGATATTCTCGCGAATCAGCAGATCCTCACCATTGGTAAGCCTTACGAAGTCGAATCTGTAGAGCTGGCCGTTTCCGACAGCATAAACCATGTATATGCAGTCATTCTTATCGATGGAGTCAATCTTGTCAATAATGCCATACCAGTTTCCATAAACGATTTCCACCAAAGCTGAAGCATCCCAGTACCAGCTATGGTAGGGTGCGCAAAGAAAGTCTTCGGGGACATAATCAATCCTCTTTATCTTCCATCCCTCTCTGCCGGTATCCTCAACAGTGATCAGACCGTAGTAATAGGCAAAGTAGCTGGGCTGTGGCTGATTTTTTGTTTCGCTTGTGATTTCTGGTCCGGTTATAACCTCTATCTCCACCATATAATACTGAAGGCCTTCGGGTGTGTCAGGAGGTGCCCAGGCTGGATGAAGCTTTAGGAGCGTTGTATGTCCAGTTCCATTGAAGGATTCTATGAATTTCTGAAGGGGCAGTTCTTTTCTGTAATCCTCGGTTAATAGCTTCCATGCATAGGGATAGGGAGATTTGTGAAAACCTATGGTGCCACAGCCGCCGTGATAACCATCCATGTTGGAGGCTTCCCGCAGCAGGCCGTAGTATGCCTTTATAAGATCTTCGGGATTTTTGAAAGTTGGCACGGTTTCATGGGTGTTCTGAAGATCAAGGAAGGAATACTTGGTGTTGAGGGCGGGCTGGGAGGAGGGTCTGTGAAAGCGCTCGGGACTTATGTCGACCATTTCTGCAACGGTCAGGGTGCCTTCGTGCTCTTCTGCATCGTTCATGAAAGGATGAACCAGGGCGCCCATAATGTATACCGTATTGGTATGATTGTAAATGACCAATAGTCCTATAACAAAAGCAAACGCCAGAGATAGTATCATGAGAGGCTTTCTATATTTCTTAAACACTTCATGCATGACGGCACTTCCTCATACCATATAGTGAGGCACAGAATACTCTTGCATTACCGGCCTAGTTTAATATATGTTAGAGGCAGCGGGGCATACCATGGAATTATGGGAGAAGCCCCCTAAACCTGACATTGACAGGCATGGTCCGGTCCCAAGACTCATTGACTATACCAGTATGGGACTAATTATGGTAGGATATTCCTTGTGTTAATGGAAATAACATACAACAGATGGAGGCAGCAGAAATGAGACTATCTGATTTGTTAGTTTACGACAGAGTCATCATCCAATGCCACGACAATCCGGATGCAGATTCTATCGCTTCAGGGTTCGCTCTGCTAACCTGGTTCAGAGAAAAGAAAAAGGATGCCAGGCTCATATACAGTGGAAGGGCCAGGATTTCAAAACCCAATCTGATCCTGATGGTGAAGGAACTTGAGATACCCATTGATCATGTTGAATCCATCGGCGACTTTGATGGTCTTCTCATAACAGTTGATTGCCAGTACGGAGCAGGGAATGTTAAAAAGTTTGATGCCCAAAACGTTGCCATTATAGACCATCATCAACAGGAAGTATACGATATACCCCAATCAGAGATCAGAAGCTTTTTGGGAAGCTGTTCGACCCTGGTATGGGATATGCTCATGGAGGAGGGCTTTGATGTCAATGACCATCCCGATGTTTCCACTGCGTTGTGGTATGGTCTTTTCACCGATACCAATGGCTTTTCTGAACTGAATCACCCCATTGACCGTGACATGAGGGACAGTATTGTACCCGATAAGAACCTGATACGCAAGCTGAGAAACAGCAATCTGACCCTGATGGATCTGGAAACAGCTGGTACGGCACTTATACGCACCTCATACAACAGGAAAAACCGGTTTGCGGTTATAAAGACAAATCCCTGTGATCCCAACCTCCTGGGTTATATCAGTGACCTTGCCCACCAGGTGGATGTTATAGATGTATGCGTTGTCTACAACGAAATAAATAATGGTATCAAATACTCGGTGAGAAGTTCATCCCATGAAATCATGGCCAGTGAGCTGGCGGCCTGGATAGCCAATGATATCGGTTCCGGGGGCGGTCACGCTGAAAAGGCTGGAGGCTTCATCAGTAGCCTAAGGTTTGAAGAAAAACATCCCCACATGAATGCGGATGAATATCTGCTTTCCAGGATGAGCGAGTATTTTTCGAGTTTTGATATCATCTATGCCGATAAGTATGAAATCGACCCTTCGGAGATGAAATGCTACAAGAAACTTCCTGTGGTGTGCGGCTATGTCAAAAGCTCTGACGTACTGCCTGAAGGGACTCCCATGCTGGTCAGAACCCTTCAGGGCGACTACGACGATCTTGTTTCCGGTGATGATCTGTATCTGATGATAGGCATAAAGGGCGAGGTTAGTCCCATAACAAAGCAGATACTTGAGAAAAACTATATTGTTCTTGATGAACCTTTTGATCTGGAAACTGAGTATTTTCCAAGCATTCGAAACAAGGTCAGCGGAGAGAGCATCAATCTCAAGACAGTGGCACGAAAATGCATCAGCAAGGGTGAAGCCCGTATTCTTGCGAAGCCTCTTACGAGAGCTACAAAGGTGTTCACCATGTGGGACAAGGATACATATATGCTTGCTAAGCCCGGTGATTATCTTGCAGCACGGAAAGATGATTATCATGATATCTATATTATAGGCAAAGATATTTTCAGCCTGATATATGAGGAAACCAGTCATGAATAAGCCCTGACATTTATGGTAAATTGCCCGAAAAAGAATTATATAAACCAATGACGGAAAATTTTGTTTTTAGTATGGTAAAATATAACAAAATGTATTATAATAAGAATGTTGCGCGGTTCAGCGTGGCGCTCGCCAGGGATTAGAACGGTTCAAACAGCTGTTGAGCCACGTTACAGGTTAATCTCTCATATTATGGTAATGGAGGATAGTATGATGAAACAACACCCTGAAGAACGGGAACACGGCACGTCTATCACGTTAAGGAATGGACTTGTCAAGAGTGTTAGTCAAAGCTTTACCTCCCTGACAGGATACGAGCCGGAGATGGTTACGGGCAAGACCATAGAGGAACTACTTGTAAACGATCTCAAAGCAACCCTGGATGAACCAGAGTTGATAAAAAAGGCTGAAAACCTCCATTGTTTTATCTACAATCGCTGGATGATACCGGAAGAAGTTTATATTTCATTCACCGGATCTGCAACTTCCGGAGAAACCATAGTTTCATTTCATACCTTGGATTCATCAGACGACGACAAATCCATAAAAGAGAAATACGAAAGGCTTCTGGAGAGGGAGCGTAGTGAAAAGGAAGACCTGAAGAAGGCTCTCAAAGCTAAGGACAATTATTTCCTGTTCATTGCCCATGAGCTTAAAACACCGCTGGCAATCATCCATTCTGCCGTACAGGCCATAGAGTACCTCTGCAAAGACGAGTTAAGCGATAAATTCAAGGGTTTCCTGCAGAAGATCAAACAGAATACCCACAAACAGCTGAGACTGATCAACAATGTCCTGGATATTTCACGGCTTAATGCGGGAGGCTTAAAGATTGACAGACGAAATCTGGATATCGTGGGTTTATCCAGGGAAATAACAGAATCGGTCAAACTCTATGCACAACAAAAGAATATCAACTTAAAATTTGATTCTACAGTGGACAGCATGATTATGGGTTTGGATGAGGATATGTTTGAGCGCATGCTCTTAAATCTTTTGTCCAATGCCATAAAGTTTACCCCGGCAGGTGGGGGGATCAATGTTTCCATATCAAAAACCAGTTCCGGATCAAGGGATTATGTATGTATAATGGTCAAGGATCAGGGTATTGGAATACCGGAAGATAAGCAGGAACTGATATTTGAATGCTTTGGTCAGGCGGATTGCACTCTGTCACGGCAGGTTGGGGGTACCGGAATAGGATTATCCCTGGTAAAGAAGATTGCTTCTGCTTTCGGCGGGGAGGTTTTCCTGGAAAGCAAAATCGGGGAGGGGAGCACCTTCATAATCCAGCTTCCTGTTTACCTGGTTCAGGAGTGCAGGGCATGTGAAACCTCGCCTGGAAAAGATCTCACCCAGGCAGTAGCGATGGAATTCAGCGATTATCTCTCTTGATACATGCTTTTTGATTTTGGCATTGTGCCGGAGCGTCCATGTCCCTGAACAGGGGTAACATTTTTCTGCAAAAAAATAAGTCCTGTTGGGTATTAGAAACATTTGAATCCTACACCTTGTTTGATATAAAATAGAAGGAAAGGAGGGCGGATTAATGGTAAACTGGTGGAACGAATTAAGCTCTTTGCAGCAGATGTTTACATACTTTGCCATCCCGGCTACCCTGATTCTCATCGTCCAGATCATACTATTCATAATAGGATTATCCGGAGGTGAGGGAGATGCCGATGTTTCTCATAGCGATATTGACAGCGATGGCCTGGGGGCAGATGATTCCGAGCCTGGCGGGGACATAACCGAGAGCAGTGACCTGGCTGAAGTAAGGCTGCTTACCTTTAGAAGCATTGTCGCCTTTTTTGCTGTTGGCGGGTGGACCGGTGTTGTGTTGGGGGGCCTGGATCTGTCGCTTCCCGCAGTTGTTTTGATATCACTGCTGGCTGGCTGGGCTGCGCTGTATTTTGTAACCTGGTCGATACGAATGGCTTTGAGACTGCAGCACAGCGGTAATATACAAATCGCCAATGCCATAGGAAAGGTCGGCGAGGTTTATATCACCATCCCGGCAGCAAACAAAGGGTACGGCAAGGTAAATGTCATCGTGCAGGAACGGTTCTGCGAATTTGAAGCTGCCACCAGTGCGGATCGTGATCTGAAAACCGGAGAATCGGTTTTTGTTACAGGGGTTACCGAAGATAATATATTGACTGTAATCCCCAATGATGAAGTCAGTACCGGATGAAAACTTTCATGGAGGAGAATGGATTATGATAGAGACTATAACCCTTATCAGTGTTATTGCAGTTCTGGTTCTGTTCACTTTTTTGTTCATCATCTCTCGTTATCGTAAATGTCCGTCGGACAAGATCATGGTCATATACGGAAAGGTTGGATCATCAAGGGATGGCACGGCTTTATCAGCCAAATGCATCCACGGCGGTGCCGCTTTCATATGGCCGATCATCCAGGCCTATGAATACATGGATCTGACACCCATGTCCATCAGTGTGGATCTGGAAAACGCTTTGAGCAGACAGAACATAAGGATTAATGTTCCTTCCCGCTTTACGGTTGGTATCTCAACCGAGCAGGGAGTCATGCAGAATGCAGCAGAACGTCTTCTGGGTCTTAAGCTGACTGAGATTCAGGAACTGGCCAAGGATATCATTTTCGGACAATTGCGCCTTGTTGTCGCTACCATGGATATTGAAGAGATCAACACCGACCGTGATAAGTTCCTGGAAGCGGTATCAAGGAACGTTGAGTCTGAACTCAAGAAAATAGGACTTCGCCTCATCAACGTGAACGTTACCGACATAACTGATGAATCCGGATACATAGAGGCACTTGGCCGTGAAGCTGCTGCCAAGGCCATCAACGATGCCAAGAAATCTGTTGCTGAGAAGAACAGGGACGGCTCCATAGGCGAGGCCAATGCCAGCAGGGATGAAAGAATACAGGTTGCCGCTGCTAATTCTGAGGCTATAAAAGGTGAGAACGAAGCCCAGGCTGAAATCGCTCAATCCAATGCCATCCTTCGTGAACGTCAGGCAGAGGCGCTGAAACGTGCTACATCCGCAGAGAGAATCCAGAAAGCAAAAGCCCTGGAAGAAGCATATGCGGCTGAGCAAAAAGCGGAGCTTGCCCGTGCCGACCGTGAAAAGGCAACCCAGGAAGCTGATATTCTTGTTAAGACCGAGATTGAGAAAAGGCGCATTGAGCTTGAAGCCGAAGCAAGAGCGGAGGAAACTAGAAGGCTTGCCAAGGGTGAGGCCGATGCCATCTTCATGAAGATGGAGGCTCAGGCTCGCGGTATGCAGGAATTGCTGACCAAGCAGGCTCAGGGCTTTGCACAGCTGGTAGCGGCTGCAGGAGGCAATGCAGTTGATGCCACCAGAATGATGTTGGCGGATAAGATGGAAGATCTGATTAGTATTCAGGTTGAAGCCGTCAAGAACCTCAAGATCGACAAGGTAACAGTTTGGGACAGCATGAATGGCAAGGACGGCACACCTGCTACGGCAAACTTCCTTTCCGGCCTGCTGAAGGCCATTCCACCCATGAATGAGATGTACAAGATGGCGGGGCTGGAGCTTCCCGAATATCTGGGCAAAGATATAAAGGAGTCAGCTGCCGTGAAGAGTTCATCAGAGCCTGAGACCCCGGCTGAAGCTGAAAAACCAGAATAACCAGACAGGACATGTCCAGTGATACATCAGACCCCGGCGATAAAATTTGCCGGGGTTTTAAATCAGATAAGTCCAAAATACATGAGTGTTCCGGGGAATATGTCTCAGTTCTATGAATTCAGGCATATTCCTTGATTTTTTTAATGACTAAACGTAATATAAAGGAGGAAAGATTAGCCAGTAAAGGATTATTGGCGGCTCGGGAGAATAAAGGATGCAAAATGAAATAAGAAGACTTCTTGTAAGGCTTGAGTCCCTCACAGTTTTCAGAGACCTGCTAAAGGACGAAGTCGTCGAAAGATTCATTCGATTGCTTGAAACCTGTGCTGAAAAGCAGAGTTCCAAGGAATTTGTCAGTCGTTATTCGGATTTTCTTCACCAACTGGTGGAGCATGGCATGATGCTCAAACTACCCGGAATCCGTTCATTTGGTGAATATCTGATCCATGCCATCCTATACCGTGAAAATTCAGTAAGCAAAATGGCGGAACAGGTAAGTTCCGGGCAGCTTCCGGGCTGGATGGCTCAGGAATTGGCAAAGGAACTTAATATATTGGGGGAGCTGGCAGCCCTTTCTTCCCGCAGAATCAAATCTGAATGGCTTCAAAACCATGACCATGAGTCTGCGGAAATCATCAGTGACCTGCCTGAATGGGATACCTGCCCGAAAGCGCACAGCATTTTTGAGCCAGGAAAGCCCTGGGGCGAAGGATCAACCCGTTTACTTGATTTCTACAGCAAGTATGGATCGGGTATTTTTGCCCGTTACAAGGGGTTTATATGGGAACGCAGCGGTGATAAGGGAAGTCTTAGGGGCGTGGATGATCCCGATCCGGTAAGACTGAGTGATTTTATCGGTTATGAGCTTCAAAGGAACGAGATCGTAGAGAACACTCTACAATTTATCAAGGGCTACCCGGCAAACAACCTGCTGCTTTACGGAGATCGGGGCACCGGCAAATCCTCAACTGTTAAGGCACTCCTAAACGAATATTACACTCTCGGTCTTCGCATTATTGAAATACCCAAGGAGCTTTTGGCTGATTTCGGTCAGATCCTGGGGATAATCCGGAACAGGCCTCAGAAGTTTATTGCTTTTATTGACGATCTTTCCTTCAGTGATGAAGAAAGTAGTTATACCGCGCTAAAAGCGGTTCTTGAGGGAAGTCTTGAGAACAGGCCTGCAAATCTTCTTGTATATGCAACAACCAACAGAAGGCATCTTATTAAGGAGAGGTTCAGCGACAGAGCCGGACTCACATCTGGCCAGGCTGATGATGAAATCCACGCGGCGGACACCATGCAAGAAAAACTGTCCCTGGCCGACCGTTTTGGTATGACCATCACCTTCACAGCTCCTGATCGGGACGAGTACCTTGAAATTGTGGAAGGGCTTGCACACAAACGAGGTATCAGGGTTGAAAAGGATGTACTCCACAAGAAGGCTATACAATGGGAGATGCTGTATAACGGGCGTTCTCCACGGACGGCATTGCAGTTCATCAACTGGCTGGAGGGACACCAAAAAATGAACTGGGAATCAGGAGGTTAGAGTAATGGTCAGAATAGGAAAAGTATTCGTGCTGACTGTTCTCTGTGTCCTGGTCTCGGGCATATTATTCAGCAGTCAGGTAGCGGATGAGCAGGTTGTCAATGGTAGCATCACATCTTTCAGCGAATATATGACGGGAGGCAAAACTGCTGATTCAGTATTATTTGAAATGGCTGCGGCAGGACATGAATATCAGCCGGATGGAATCTACGGAGCTGAATTTGGGACTGCCGGGTTTCTTGGAGAAACAGAAAGAGGCCCTGAAACGCCACAGCTAGTGACCAGTTTTGAAGAATATGCAAGAATTTACGGCAGCCACCCCGGAAGGTCCTATATGCCATACGAGGTGAAAGGCTATTTTGATAACGGCGGACGACGGCTCTATATAGTCCGGGTTATATCTCAAACCGCCCAGACAGCCCAGGCCGG
>LFSK01000073.1:8569-9216 GCA_001512555.1 Clostridiaceae bacterium DTU059
AAGCCTGATCCTGCCCTTGCCGATATAATTGAGGTCTACAATGATGTTTCCTTAAATGAAGGGTCCCCATATTACTATGAGAACGTTGTCAACCAAAATTCCGTATTGGTAAGGATGGATATTGCAGAGGATAATGACGTCAGCATAATGCCCGATGCCGGAGATAGAGCCATCTGGCTTTCGGGAGGTTCGGATGGTGATGTGCCGGTTCTGGCAGACTTTTTAGGAAGTGATGGACTGGACGCAAAGGCATCAACCGGTCTTAAAGCTCTTGAAAAGATCACTACTGTTTCCACTCTTTATTCTCCCGTATCCTGCCAGTATGATGGGCTGGATGAGGCTTTGATACAGCAATGTGAAGCTCTGGGCGACAGAACAGTCATTTTGGATACGGCATATGACGATCCGCATCCCACCCCTTGGAGCCGCCTGATAAGCAGCTATGCATCATGCTATTCGCCATGGATACAGGTGACGGGGCCTGACTCAAAGGATATTATGGTTCCGCCCGGAGGGTTCATTGCTGGTCTTTACGCCAGGAACGATCATGTTAAAGGACCCGACAAGTCACCGGTCAATGAAGTGCTGGTGGGTGTAACCGGAGTGGAGATTCAGCTTTCGCCCCAGGCCAGAAAAGCCTTATCCAT
>LFSK01000028.1:0-7655 GCA_001512555.1 Clostridiaceae bacterium DTU059
CTTAAACTGTTCCTTGCTGATATTGGTCCAAAGGCTTCCAAACCGGACATCCAGAATATCAATACTGCCGATAATGGTATCTCCATCCATTATTGTCTCCGGGACATTCAGTTCCACTACACTTTCCACATCCACCATGGGTCCGATGTCCTCGAAACGGATCATCCCTGAAGCCAGCCTGGCACCTGTATAGGCATAGATATCCCTTCCATGGAAGGTATAAGATTCACCGGAGTTGGGAAGTCGGTTTTTTTCTTCGTCAATCTCCCTGGCCTCGGCTATACCCAGCATCCGTTTGATATGAGTCAGCGTCCCGTTGTCTGGAGTGATTATGTATTGCCCGTTGATGGTCCGTACAGCGATACTCCTTCTGGTGGAGCCCACTCCGGGATCCACCACCGAAACGAATACAGAATCCTTTGGCCAATAGCCCACCGTCTGAATCAAGCGATAGGAAGCCTCCCAAATATTGTACTGGGGTATTTCATGGGTCAGGTCGCATATTCTCAGATCCCGGGATACCGAATATGCCACACCATACATGGCGCTGACCGCCCCGTCCGCAATACCAAAATCGGATTGAAAAATCAACAGGCTGCTCATAACGACCTCCTTGTGTTCTATACTCTCTTCTCAAACAAAACCGTCCAGTCATATCCATAATCCACATGCCAGGTTTCACGGAAGTTGCCCATGCATGTGGCAACTGCAATTCTCATCAGCTCATTTGTATAAATAACAGTTTCACCTTTATTAACATACCCAAAGGATTTTGCAAACAGGGTCTTTTCGTGATGCATCACCCTGTCCCCATGACAAATGGTCATATCGATCATATCACCATATTCAAATCCATTATCCAAAAATACGTCCAGGGGAATGTTGGTCCACAGGTTTCCGAAATTGGGATCGCAAATCTCAAAGATGCCTTCTGCCCTGTTGGGGCTCACCTTTGGCTGTATAATCGGGTGAGCCACTATCTCCTCCACGGAATAGGCCGGACCTACTTCCTCATAGGTAATGATTCCGCTTGCAAGCCTTGCGGCACAATATCCAAACAGATCCCTGCCATGGAATACACTGGTTCCCTCAGTACTTTTCAGCCGGTTGCGGGTTTCGTCAATTTCCCGCACCTCGTCAATTCCTGCATAAGCCTTCAAATGGGTCAGCGTACCGTTATCGGGGGTAACAACATAGTATTGGTCGCTTGTTCTGGCAACACAGGCTCTTCTCGACGTTCCCACGCCGGGATCAACAACAGACACAAATATAGTGCCCTTTGGCCAGAAACGCATGGTCTGGTACAGGCGATAGGATGCGCTCCACGTGTCAAAATGCGGTATCTCATGGGTGCCATCAAAGATCTCCAGGCTGCGATCCACCGACTTGACGACGCCGTACATGGAGCAGACCGCTCCTTCTTTATAGGTAAAGTCTGTTTGAAACACAAGAATGGGTTTTTCCATATCCTAAGATCTCCCTCTTTATTAGCAGATGCCCGCCATGCTATGCTTTTTCCTACGAAGCAGCCAGCCGGATCATAGCAGTTGTATAAATCCTGAAAAGCTGCTTAACCCTCTCGATTTCAATCCTCTCATTGGCCTGGTGAGCCAGCACCTGGTCACCCTCCCTGCCGGGACCAAAGGCAACGCAGTTTTTTATGGCCTTTCCATAAGTCACGCCGCCGCTTATGACAGGCTCTGCATTGATATCTCCGCTGATCTCCCTATAGGTATCCAAAAGTATTTTCAACCACGGGGAGTTTTTATCAGCCAAAGTGGGTTTGTCATCATACTGAAGGGTCACCGTAAGTGGACTCAGTGCCTTTTGGAGCTTGTCGGTAAGTATATCGGAGGTGATGCCGTAGGGGTATCGGCAGTCAACTTCAGCCGACACCTTATTGTCCCTGATTCTCAGTATTCCCAGGTTCATGGTCAGCTTGCCCATGGGCTCTATATCGTAATCCAGGCCGGCGCCCTTGCCGTTATAATCAGAAAAGCAGCGATACAAAAGCTCTGCCAGCGGATCGGAGTTCACACAGGAAACCAGCTCCAAAAGGCGTACCGTGGCGTTTTCCCCGTCCTGAGGCCTTGATGCGTGGGCTGCCTTACCAAAGACCCGAAGCCTGATACAGGTTCCCTCCCGGGATACTCCACCCGGATAACCCTTTTGCTTCAGCATCTTCTCATATTCGTCAGGGCTTCCGCCATTTCTTATAAGCGCCGAAGCCACCGGACTTACCACATTGCACTGCACACCGCCGTCCAATACCTCAATAGAGGTATCCCCAAAGCCATCCACGCGCCACATCAGCGCGCCCTTTTCACCCAGGGTATATGGAAATTTGCCATCGGGGGTGAAGGCAAACACCGGGTCTCCCGACTTTTTTGCGTAGTACCTGATATCTTCCATGGTCCGTTCCTCATCGCAGCCTGCCACCACACGGATCTCCCTCTTTAAAGGTATACGCTGGTCTTTGATATATTTAAGCCCATAATAGGTCAGCATCAGGGCGGCTTTCATATCCTGCGTCCCCCTGCCATGAATAGCCCCATCGGACACGGCTCCGCTGAAGGGATCGTCCAGCCACCCGTCACCGGGAGCCACTACATCCAGGTGTGAAACTACATCAATCCTTTCCCCGGTATTGTTCCCGGGAATGCGTATGGCAAGCGCATGACCGTCGAATTCCAAAACCTCAAAACCGTCTGTCAGGGCTTTTTCCTTCAGCCATTCATACCCAGCATAAACATCTTTTCCATAGGGCATGGCTGGAGTCACCGATGCAGCATCATATACGGTGGGTATTTTAACCAGATCCGAGATGCTCTTTATTATATCAGGGTAGTACTTCTCTAGATTCATGCGAACGGATACCACATTTTGAAGGTCTGGGGCATGATGTTCTGCGTGATAATCCAGTACACGCAAAACAGCAGTAAAAGGGTATAGATTACCTTGAAGACCTTGTCGGCCTTAAGTTCCTCATGCTCGCTGTAATAGGTTCTGGTCTTTTCTCTGCCGTACCCCCTAAGATCCATGGCGTTGGAGATATTGCCCACTCTGTCAAAGGAGGTGATTATCAAAGGGACCAGAATCAGTACATTCTGCTTCAAGCGGCTTTTGAGAGATGCCTTCTTGGGATCCAATTCAACTCCTCTCGTTTGCAGGGATACTTTTATATTGTTGAAATCTCTCCCGATATCCGGGATGTACCTGAAGGCAATGGAGAATATGGTGCATATCTTGTAGGGCACCTTGATGGAATACAAGCCCGCGGCCATCTCCGAAGGCGTTATGGAAAGTATGAAAACCAGTGAAACCATGAATGATGTAATCATCTTGATAAAGCGGACACTTAAATACCAGAGGGTTTCGGCCGTCAGGTAGATGCGCCCGGTAAGACTGAACAGCACCGTATGGCCTCCTCCGCACCAATAGGCACCGATGTCCGGATCTGCCACCCAGAAAAGCACAATATTGAGCAGGTTAACAGCCCCTATCACGATAAAGAAGTACTTGATGGTCTTCCAGTTCGGCTTCAGTGATCTAAGGCCAATGATGCTCAATATAAACAGCGGCAGTATCAAACGCATGTCAAAGGACATGATGATAAACACCAGGAGAATGATGAAGGTTCGAACCTTTGTTTTCCCGGTCAGCTTATGAAGAAAGGTTTCACCAGGGATCAAATTAATCAGCAGCCGGTTTTCCATGAGCCCTCATCATCCTTTCATAGTTGATAAAATGTTCGATATAGGCCTCGGGATCAAGCCCCAAACGCTTGGCCAGGGTATAGAGTGAAGTCTGTTTCAGGTTTGCCCGTTCTATGACCTGGTCGTTGGACAGCACCTTAAAGACCGAATCGTCGGCCACCACCTCTCCCTCGGAGAATACAACGGCCCGGTCGGTATACTGAATGGCAAGATGCATGTCATGGGTTATAAAGACAATGGTAATACCATATTCCCTGTTGAGTTCGTCCAAAAACTCCATAATCTCGGTGTAGTGGCGGAAATCCTGACCGGCGGTTGGCTCGTCGAGAATTATTATATCCGGCTTCAATACAAGGATGGAAGCAATGGTAACCCTCTTTCTCTGCCCATAGCTCACCGCTGAGACCGGCCAGTTTCTCATGGGGTAGAGTCCACACATCTTAAGAGCCTCTTTTACAGCCTCATCAATTTCTTTCCTGCTCTTTCCCCTGAGCAGCATGGCCAACTCAACCTCATCCTTGATGATATCCTTCACCAGCATTTGATTGGGGTTTTGCATTACATAACCGATTCTTTCGCCGATTTCCTTGATGGACAGGTTCATGTAATCGGTGCCGTTCATCAGAACCCGGCCTTCCTGTGGCCTTACTATACCGCAGATCAGCTTGGCCATAGTGCTCTTGCCGGCTCCGTTCTTGCCCACAAAGGCAACCTTTTCACCCCTTCTCACCGTAAAGGATATGTCCTTGAGAACCGGGTTCTTTCCATAGGAGAAGGTAACATTCTCAACTTTTAGAATCTCCTCACCGATTTTTGGGACATGCTTCTCAATATCCACCATATGCTGCTTCTTCAGCTTTTCTTCAAAAGGTGAAATATCCATATGCTGAATATCAGACAAGTTCTGGTCGGGGGATAACTCGCACCCGGCATACTTCATGGCCATGATATAAAGGGGCTCCCGGATTCCATATCTTGTGAGAAGATCGGAAGCCAGAAGTTTATCCGGCACACCGTCGTATACAATCCTTCCCTGGTTCATAAGAACAATCCTGTCCACGTGGCAATGCAGCACATCTTCCAGACGGTGTTCAATAATAAGAACTGTTTTGTTCTGTTCCTTATGGATACGGTCGATGAGCTCCACAGCGGTCATTCCCATTCTGGGATCAAGAGAAGCCAGGGGCTCGTCGAAGATCAGAATATCCACATCTCCATGGAGAACACCTGCCAGAGCAACCTTTTGCTTCTGCCCTCCGGAGAGATCGTAGGGTACATGCATCAGGAAATCGGACATGCCTACAATACCGGCCGCCCGTTCAACCCTAGGCACCATTTCACTTCTCGGCATGCTCAGGTTTTCCAGGGCAAAGGCGATATCCTCTCCCACACTCAAGCCCACAAACTGGGCATCAGAATCCTGAAGAACGGTTCCCACAACCTTACTCAATGCAAAAATGCTGGCATTTTTGGTTTCCATGCCAGCAATTTTGCATGAGCCTGTGATAACCCCATCGTATGAAAAAGGATTTAAACCATTGATGCAATTTGCCAGCGTTGACTTTCCACTCCCACTGGGACCAAGGATTAATACCTTTTCTCCCTTATTGATGGTGAGGTTGATGTCATGAAGTGTTGCACTTGTCTGTGACTTATATTTGAATCCAAAATTCTTAAATTCTACAATGGGCGTACTCATTTATGTATATTACTCTTCCTTTTCTTCTTCCATTACGAGGTTTGTACTGCGTGCGCTACGCCGTGCAAGGGCATACAGGATCGGAATACCAATGATCACCAATACGGCTGTGTTGGCCAAACCGCCTGCAAAGGCCTGAAGGAAAGTGATTGTCAGTTCGCCGCCATAGAAAGCAACGGTTAATAAGGGGGTGATGACACCGAATGCGAGCGCATTGCCTACAACACATGTTATGGCATAGATGACAGCATGAACGGGCTTAAAGATACCTTCGTTGATTTTGGCACCATAGAAAGGTAACAGACCAATGATAAAGCCCAATACGCCGTTACCCACCGACCAGTCGAACCAGAAACCCCAGCCGCCGATCAGATCTGCAATGGTATTGCCCACAAAGCAGGTAATGAATGCCGGAACAGGACCGAACATAGAGCCCACTATGACAGGAACAATCATGGCAGTTGTCAGTCTGGTGTTGGTGAAAACCGGAATTCCGCCAAAATTCATCAGAACACCAAAAAGTGCCGCACCGATAGCGATTGCAACAACTGTCTTGGTATTCCATACACCAAGCAATGTTTTGAGAACCTTTTTCATCTTTGACCCTCCAATTCCAAAGTTTTTATTATGCACATAACTCGCAGAAGCGAATTAATGGCTGGTTTGAGGCCGAATTAATAATAATCTATAAACGCCTGAATGCCTGTATGGGCTCTTTGTTCTTGATTTACCTCCAATATTACATTTTTCTTTCAATTAGTCAATAGATATTCATCAGAATACACTAATTAACGAGCCTTACAACGGTAATTTGTTCCATCCATGGCTTCCAACCACGGTTGGGGAGAGGCCACGGTCTCAATAAAAACGATTCTTATGTCAGATTTCCTAAAAATCTGAGCCTTTTTTTATTGACATTTATGCATCTTATGCATATGCTTAAGTCAAAGCATTTTTAAACTCTTCAGTAATCTGTAAATCATATTTAATGATAGAGGCGCGGTCCTTACGAGTAATCTGTCATATATGGCCTGGCACCCGGACAGATGAAAAGAATGATCGCCGAGGTTTCGGTGTCCTGCCAGGAGCGCCGATGCCGGGCTGTTGCAGAATATGCAGCAGACTGTCACTTTTTAGTGGAGAGCTATCATGTCGACTAATCATGAAGCACTCGTGCCTCATGTTTTTTTATATAGCGATAATAATCATAATTCAGGGAGGTAGGTTATGAAACCGAGAAGACTGCTCTTATTTCTGCTAGTCCTTACAGTTGTACTTATCTTTCTCGCGCTGCCTGTCTTTGCCGATGGCTCCGGAGAAGAACACCAGAGCTTTGTCCACGGAACATTTTGGGCTCTTCTTCCACCGATTATAGCCATTGTTCTGGCATTGATCACGAAGGAAGTATACAGCTCCCTCTTCATAGGGATTTTGAGTGCCGCTTTACTGTATGCTAACTTCAGACCAGTGAATGCTTTCACCACCATGTTCACTGACGGCTTCATATCATCCCTTGCCGATGGCTGGAATGTGGGCATCCTGATTTTCCTGGTGGTTCTGGGAATCATCGTATGCCTGATGAACAAGGCCGGCGGATCAGCTGCCTACGGAGAATGGGCCAGCAAAAGAATTAAAACCCGGAAAGGCGCCATTTTGGCTACATTTGGGCTTGGAGTCCTGATTTTTGTGGATGACTATTTCAACTGTCTGACTGTTGGAAATGTAATGAGACCCATCACCGACAAGCATAAAATCTCACGTGCCAAATTGGCTTATCTGGTTGATGCCACTGCCGCCCCCATATGCATGATAGCACCCATCTCCTCCTGGGCCGCCGCTGTAGTGGGTGTGGTTGAAGGCTACGACGGTTTTGAACTCTTTGTCCGTGCAATTCCATACAATCTTTACTCACTTCTGACCATTGCCATGATTATATTCATCGCTTTGGTAGGAATTGATTATGGACCCATGAGAAAACACGAAGAAAATGCCTTAAAGGGTGACCTTTACACAACACCTGACCGTCCCTTCGAGGATCAGGAAAACCAGGTCCATTCCGGCAAGGGAAAGGTAAGGGATCTGGTTCTTCCGGTAGCTATTCTGATTGTTCTCTGTGTAGTGGGTATGCTATTTACTGGCGGCTTCTTTGAGGGTGAGACCATTCAGAGCGCTTTCGCCAACAGCGATGCTTCTCTCGGTCTGTCTCTGGGATCAACTCTGGCACTGATTATCGTTATCAT
>LFSK01000028.1:7758-9381 GCA_001512555.1 Clostridiaceae bacterium DTU059
GGCGCAGGTGAGTTTGTAAGCGGTATCTTCCATGACAGCACAGCAACGATATTTTTGCCGGCAATCGTGTTTATTGTAGCCGCTGGAATGTCCTTTGCCACCGGCACCTCCTGGGGTACCTTCGGAATACTTCTTCCCCTCGTGGTAGGCGTCTTCAGTAATGCCAGCCAGACACCTGAACTGCTGATTATAAGCATATCCGCCTGCCTTGCCGGGGCAGTATGCGGCGACCATTGCTCGCCTATTTCAGATACCACAATTATGTCCTCCACTGGGGCTATGTGCAGTCACATTAACCATGTCTCAACCCAGCTTCCTTATGCGCTGACTGTGGCTGCTGTATCCTTTGTGGGCTACATTCTGGCTGGATTTGTACCGTCTGCATGGATCATACTTCCTATCTCTCTCATAGCTCTGTTTGCAGTGCTTCTCATTGCTAAAAAGACCACAAAGAGCAAGGTTAGAGCTTAGGCAAATGCGCATAATCCCTCATTTAGAAATAGCTACATATGGTTAGTAGCCCATTCAAAAGGAGGTATCCATCTCGGATGCCTCCTTTTTTCATAATTAATCCACTCCTGCAACTGGAATCAGTATCCTGTAGAAACCAACCCTTTACTCTAAAAATAACAGGGGACAAACTGCTTTACAGGTTAGTTGATTAATAATTACTTCCTGTGCTTTTTGCCAAGGCTTTGAGCGCCAATTCTCGATATAGCCCAAATAACACCTGCTATTCCCATCACCGGAATAATGGACGGTGGATCCAGGATGGCTGCAATAAACCCGAGAATGATAATCACTATCCAAAAGTATCCACGACCGCCCATAGCCCCGCCCTTTTTACCGGGCTGATCTTCTGATGTGAGCTCACAGTATGGACAGGAATCGTAATAATAGTTTCTGCCGCAACGTTCGCAACGGCGCATAGCAATTCACCCCTGTTTACCAGGACGCCCCTTTTGAGCCCTTGCTCAAACCTGATCCTTATTATTAGTTCTTACCCCTTGATCTCATTAAAACAAGAACCGGTTATCTCTGTTAAGCCGGTCTTGATATAGCCTCACTCTGCTGACTATATTATAGCATTTTTATTGGCTGCTTTCTGCACCTCGGCAAATTTGAGATTCAGCCGCTGCCGCCTGGCTCTGTAAGCCGTTTTCACTACTTATAAACCTCCGTCCAGCATCATGCACATACCTTACCGATATGTAAAAGAATATTTTGTAGCCTCAAAAATGAAAATCAATATTGGAAGAGCGCCGTAACATATTGTTTCAAAGGCTTCATATATTTGCAAACACATTACTCCATATTAATAATGAGATTTCATATATGATGTGCTATAATCCTTAATAATTCTTTGAAATGCACGACGATTAGTTTCACAGGAGTACAGATTATGGGCATTAAACACACTAAGGTAATACGAACCCGCACATTCGATCCATGGTGGAACCTGGCAGTGGAGGAATTCCTCCTGAACCATCTCTCGGAAGGCCAATGTATTCTTTATCTCTGGCAGAACCAGAACACAGTGGTAATCGGCAGAAACCAGAACGCCTGGAGGGAATGCCGCACCGAGCTTTTGGAGAATGAGGGAGGAAAGCTTGCCCGGAGGCT
>LFSK01000075.1 GCA_001512555.1 Clostridiaceae bacterium DTU059
TCAAAGCCCAGCTTACCATTCAGCCCCGCCCTGAATCCTGACGCTTATATTTATAAGAGAGGCGTGATACCTTCAAAACGTCCACCAAGGATGGTTGCCTTTAGTGCCCTGGCGAAACAGATATGTGAGGATAAGACATGCGCAGATTTACCCAGGTTTATCACAGGCTTTATGAGTACTATGGCCCCCAGGGATGGTGGCCCTTGATCAAAGAAGGCCGGGACGGCCTTAATTGCCGGTATGAACCCGAAAACTCAACAAAAGAGCTAAACAGGCAGGAACGATTTGAGATATGTGCAGGGGCAATCCTGACCCAGAACACCAATTGGAACAATGCTGAAAGGGCTCTTGTCAACCTCGCCCAGTCCGGTATTCTTGATCCCGATGCCCTTGCCGTCATGGAACCGGAGTTAATCGCAGCCCATATCAGGTCCAGTGGTTATTACAACCAGAAGGCAAAAAAACTTAAAGCCTTTGCCCAATTCTTTCAAGGCAATCCTCCCCCGGATCGGAAGCTGTTTCTGTCACAATGGGGTCTCGGACCCGAAACCGTTGACGACATGCTGCTCTATGCTTACAATCAGCCGGTGTTTGTTATCGATGCTTATACCAAAAGACTCTTTTCCAGGCTTGGACTATGCGATGCCAAGGTCACCTACCATGAACTTCAAAACAAAATCATGAGCCATCTGGAAGAGGACATCCTTATGTACAAGGAGTATCATGCTCTGATAGCCAGGAACGCAAAGGAACATTGCCGCAAGAAGCCGGAGTGCAGGGGATGCCCCCTCGAAAACATCTGCATGCATGCCCGCCTCACCGGAGAAACCTGATAGACCAAGAGCCCAATATTACACCCTGAAAGCCCTTCCTTAATCCTTTTTACGGAAGCTGGATCACCTTGTTGTTTTTGGATTCCCTGTACAATACAAAGCGGTTGCCCAATACCTGAATCACTTCCGCTCCCAATTCCCCGGCAAGCGCATCGGCGGCCTCCCGGGCAGTCAGCGGCGAGTTTCGCATGACACTGGCCTTGACCAGTTCCCTGGCTTCCAGAGCCTCATCAAACTGCCGTATGCTATTGGCCTCCAGTCCGTTCTTTCCTACCTGGAAAATAGCAGGTATATTGTTAGCAAGAGATCTTAAATAACTTCTTTGCTTCCCCGTCAAACTCATTTCCCCTTATCAATCGTTTTTATCCTAATCGCTCCAGAGCATATTCAGCCTGAAGTTAATCAGGGTATATAGTCGAATTCTATTTCACCCATGCGAACCGTGTCTCCTTCCTGGATACCTTTTTTCTCCAGCTCTTCGATGACGCCAATATTCTTAACAGCCCGCTGGAAGTATTGCAAGGATTCACGGTCATTTAGGTTGACAGACCCCAGAATCTTCTGCACCCACGGACCTTCCACAACAAAGATCTCGTTTTCCCTCGTAACAGTGAAGGGAGGCTCCTCTTTCTGAACCTCGGCGACGGTCTCCCTGTGGGATGGATCAAACAGGATGACCTCAGGTATTTCCTTAAGCCTTTCATAGGCATACCGGATCAGTTCATCCACTCCTTGTCTCGTAGCCGCTGACAGGGTAAAAACACGGTATCCCCTGCCTTCCATCTCATTCTTGAACCTCTCCAGCCTGGACATGTCGGTTAATGCGTCAACCTTGTTGGCAGCGATGATCTGGGGCCTTTTTGAAAGCTCCGGATTGTATTTTTCAAGCTCCTGGTTGATCACGTCAACATCACTTATGGCATCCCGCCCGTCAGCCTCGGAAATATCAACTACATGGATGAGCAGCCGCGTGCGCTCAATATGCCTTAAAAACTGGTGTCCCAGCCCTGCACCCTTATGGGCTCCTTCAATGAGGCCGGGTATGTCCGCCATGACAAAGCTGGCTCCCTCACCCAGGGATACAACACCGAGGTTGGGAGTAAGGGTGGT
>LFSK01000081.1 GCA_001512555.1 Clostridiaceae bacterium DTU059
CCCGATGCACCCAATTTCACACCCCGCATTACAGGCATCATGGACCTTAAGGCATCATGGGCGTATGCCCTCTCCATTCTCAAATCCCAGGACGGAAATGATCAGCATTGTCTGCGTCATTTCTATTACTTTGAGAAACCTATTCACGGTTATGGCCACTGTATTCATACCTATCAGGGTGATGGAAACCCGCTGCCGTCTTTCAGCGGGGAGCCCTATATCATGCCCATACCCGAGGATGCAAAAAAAGCATGCCAATATTATTGGTCCCTGCTGGATGAGGAGAACAGGATCTCGCTGCTGGCCAAATATATAGACAGAGGAAGCGGCGAGTTTGAAATCAGTATGATAAACAGGCATGGAGCCTGATGTACCAGATTCCAAAGAATACAAACAGGAGGAATAATCATCATGCGTGATCTGAAGATAAAATATGGTTGTAACCCGCATCAAAAACCCGCAAGCATATATATGAGAGAAGGGGACCTCCCCGTTACGGTTCTCAACGGGAATCCCAGCGTTATCAATTTCATGGATGCCTTAAATGGATGGCAGCTGGTTAAAGAACTGAAGATGGCTACCGGCCTTCCCGCAGCGGCTTCCTTCAAGCATGTCAGCCCGGCAGGAGCCGCGGTTGGACTGCCTCTCAGCGATACCCTGAAAAAGGCATATCATATAGATGCAGCCCAGCTCTCTCCGGTAGCATGCGCATATGCCAGAGCCAGGGGAGCCGACAGGGTCTCGTCCTTTGGCGATTTTGCTGCCATCAGCGACAAAGTGGATGTGGACACGGCAAGGCTGCTCTCCCATGAGGTGTCCGATGGTATCATTGCTCCTGACTATGACAATGAGGCACTTGAGATCCTTAAGGCAAAGAAGAAGGGTAGCTATGTCATCATGCGCATGGATCCCCGCTATGAGCCTGCTGAACTGGAGTCACGGGATATTTTTGGTATAACCATTGAACAGATGAGAAATAATGCAGTCATCTCCAAAGATACCTTCAGCAATATTGTGACCGAGAATAAAGCCATGACCGAGGCGGCTGCTAGAGATCTTTTGGTATCATACATTACGTTGAAATATACCCAGTCCAACTCCATCTGTTTTGCCTATGACGGACAGGTGATCGGTTGCGGCGCAGGTCAGCAATCCAGAATCCATTGCACCAGACTGGCTGCATCCAAAGCCGACATATGGTTTCTGCGCCAGCATCCCCAGGTCTTGGGTCTGCGCTTTAAGGAAGGGCTTAAGCGCCCCGCCATGGATAATGCCATCGACCTGTATTTAAGGGATGATATATCCGAGATGGAGTACAAGGAGTGGGAAAAGCTATTTGAGGTAGTTCCGGAAAGGCTGACACAAAAGGATAAGGAAGCATGGCTCAGCCAGTTTACCGATGTGTCCTATGGCTCTGATGCCTTCATTCCATTCCGGGACAATATCGACAGGGCGGCAAAGAGCGGTGCCATGTATGTGGCGCAGGCAGGGGGCTCTACCCGGGATGAAGATGTGATCCGCGCCTGCAACGAGTACGGCATGGTCATGTGCTTTACCGGATTGAGGCTGTTCCATCACTAATAGCCCGGACATTTACTTAAACCAATGTAAATAATAGGGATTGATCGAATTGTCGCCATTNNAAACATCATATGGATGGTTGTGCTGGCAGGCCTGGCTGTCTGGATCGGGACAGTCTTTCTGCCTGCCCATAAATACAGAACGGCTTTCCTGCTGACGGTCGTTTTTTGTATGGCATTAAGGTATGTCCTTGTATTTTACATGTACAAGGGCGGAACCGAGGCGGCAGGCACCGACGGCCTGATCTACCATGAGGTGGCAAAAAACGTTGCGGATCAGCTAAGGTCGGGGGTCCCCATATGGAAGGTTGAATATAAGTATACATGGTATACCGTCCTGATGGGGATGCAGTATGCAGCCTTTGGCGTAAACCGGTATGCAGCTTCTTTTGTCAATGCTTTTATTTCGGTGATGTCGGGCTTTGTTTTATTCGGCCTTGCCCATGGTCTTAAGTTTACCTGGAAAAAATCTGCCATCATCAGCCTGGCTTACATCTTCATGCCCAGTATGATGGTATGGACCACCGATACCAGAAAGGAATCGGTCACCTTCTTCATCATCCTTTTGGTCTGGTATCTGTTTTTGAAGGTATTGCAGGAACGAAACCGAAGCATGGTCAAACCCATACTCTACATGGTATTGGTCTGTGTTTTGATTTGGGTCAGTACCCTGTTAAGAATCTATATGCTATACACCCTGGGCGGCGGTATCTTGGTGGCTCTGTTCTTCAGCTACCTGAAAACAAAAAGAAGGGTTCTGCTGGTTTTTGGAGCCATGGTTCTGATCACCTGCTTAGTAGCAACATTTACTACCATATTGGTTCAGATGGATGGCTATCATGCCCTTCCGCTGGACAGGAGCAAGGGCGGCGACGAGAACATCAGCGATGAATTGGGATCCATACTCAGCATTATAATGAGCAAGGATGTACCCGAGGCTATCAATGGGTTTCTGACCCAGCCCCATCTGGAAAAGGTCAGCAGAATATCGGATATAAGCGGGAACAAAGTTGCCATAACCGCTGTTAAGATAGAACAGCTTCTATGGTATATCTGTCTGGTGATTTCCATATTCGGCATAATCAATGCCATATTGGAAAGAAACCCGTATATACTGGGGCTTCTGGCCTTCATTCTTACCTACAGCCTGATAAATGCCCTGATCTGTGAGGATGTGGGGGAGACCTATTACCGCTACAGGGCTGCCATTGTTGCGCCAACCCTTCTGATTGCCGATTACAGACCGCTTCTCCACTCGCTCCGATCCATTATAAAGGGCAGGGCAGGTGCCATCGGATAAAATGCGTTTAGGGGGTTGCCCGGTGAAGTCAAGCCGATTTATCAATGGTATCATCATATTCCTTATAACAGTGCTTATCTTTAGTCTCTCCGGAGTTCGGGTTTTCGCGGCCTCAGATGATGAGTATTTGGTTGCGGCATATGATGTGACGGTTAATATCAATAGTGATGGATCGGCATATATCATGGAGCACATCGATTTCACCTTTTTTGACGGATTCAACAATATCATGATCCCCATCTGGAAAAACGAGGGTGAGGAGATAGAGGTCAGCCATGTCTACATGCAGCGCAAGGATGAACTCATTGAGTGCAGGCGATTGCTGGCCGGGCAGTGGGATGCAGAAGTGTTTACTGGAACCTACAGTGTCATAGATGAACCGGACCATGTGAAGCTGAAGATTTACGGTTCTTTCTACAGATCTTCCGGATCGGTTTTTGTACATTACAAGGTGAAAAATGCTGTCAGACGCTATCAGGATGTTGCCGAATACCAGCGCATCCATATCCCTAAGCTGTGGGAAACGCGGGTTTCCAGCATCAATATCGCTATCCGGCTTCCGGAACCCGCCCGGGCTGAGGATGTAGAACTCTGGATGCACGGCGTTTTTGTAGGTATCAAGTCATTCACAAACAGCCAGATAGTCCGCTACAACGTACCCGACACGGTTCCCGGCGAGTATGTGGAAACACGTGTCATCTTTCCTCAAAAGCAGGTCTCAGACTGTCCTATGACCGATGATTCACCGAACCGTGACCGGATAGTAGCTGAAGAACTGGAATACCAGATCAGCGACAAGGCGGATTTACTTGAGGCGAGGGAGGCCGCTGCCAGAAAGGCCGGACAGAAGGCGTCTTTTGAGCGTATGAGGCAGCGGGTCAGAAATCTGCTTGGCATCCTCTCCCTGCTGTTGGTCCTGTCCTGTGTATACTATGTTCTGTTCATCCGCAGAAAGCTGAGGTATGATAAAAAGAGTGCCCTGCCTTCGGTATTCAGCGGGATAGACAGGCTTGATCCGGCAGAGGTCAGGATGCTTGTTACAGGTGGAAGAACCGGAGCAAGAGCCGTGATGGGTAAACTTATGGAGCTGGTTTCAAGAGGCTTTCTCAGTCCCGGGGTAAGAAAAAGCCTGGAAAACAGGATCCGGTTCACCTTTAAAGTGGCAGATCCGATGAATGGCGATGAACTGAATGATGCCGATAGATATTTTATGGACCGAATTATAGAGCTTTCCTCATCCAATAACGAATTTGATCCCATACAGCTTTTCGGGTTTACTGATTCTGATGAGAAGGCTGCCAGGATGAAGGCTCTGTATGAAGGGTGGCTCCTCAAAGCAAGAGAAGTTTACCATGAAAAAAGCATCCTGGACAGCAGTATAGTCAGGTATCGGAATTTTGGCCTGGCATATAGTGTCCTGTTACTCTTCCTGGGCTTTCTTATACCTGTTGCCTTCTCAGTGGCCATAGGCTATGTGATCTTGCCTGCAGGTTTGCTGCTGTTGGCCTTCTCATTAAGAATCAGAAAATATACCGTGTATGGAGCCGACCAGCTCAGGATATGGAAAGCCATTCGGCTTGGGATAAAGAAGGATTCTCTCACATTGGATGCGCTGCCGAAGTGGATGCGTTCCTGTCCTGCCCTCATGTGCTATGGCGTTGCTCTGGGCATTGAGAAGGATGCTGCGCGATGGATCACGGCTCAGAACCACGGAGCAGGCTGTCCTTTGTGTGGGTTGAGCCAATCGGAGGAACTGAAGGATTACGGGCTTAACAAGGTTGTGAGGAACACTCTTAACATCATGGATGAGGCTATTTCGTCCGTTCAGGATGTATAAGACATGGTTGCAGCCTTAAGTGGGAAAGGAATTTAACATGGCAGAAATAGTGCTTAAGGATATACATAAATATTACGGAACACAACATGTCCTGCGTGGCGTCTCCCTGGAAATCTACCAGGGGACCAAGGTGGGACTTATCGGGAGAAATGGTGCAGGAAAAACAACATTGTTCAAAATCCTTTCAGGGGAAGAGCCCTATGATAAGGGTGAAATGCAGATTTCAAAAGGACTGAGAACAGGTATTCTTGATCAGATACCCCAGTATCCTGAAGATACCACAGTATACCAGGTTATTGATTCAGCCTTTCAGGATTTGCGGGAGATCAAAAAAAGCATAGATGCCCTGCAAGCCGAACTGGCCAATGATCCTGAAGCATCTGTAATGGGAAGGTATGGAGCCCTTTTGTCGGAGTTTGAGGCCAGAGGGGGCTATGAGACAGAGACACGCATAAAAAAAGTATGCACCGGGCTGAATATTGATCAGGATATGCAGAATAAGCCCTTTTCCAAACTGAGTGGCGGGGAGAAAACCCGGGTCAATCTGGCACGGATCATTTTGATGGATCCACACATCTTGCTTCTGGATGAGCCCACGAACCATCTGGATATCAAGTCAGCGGAATGGCTGGAGGAATACCTCCAGTCCTTTAAGGGAACGGTTGTGGTGATCTCCCATGACCGATATTTCCTGGACCGGGTTGTAAAGGTGATCATTGAGATTGAGGATGGTGTGGCAACAACCTACGAGGGCAACTACAGCAGGTATGCCCTTTTAAAGGAGCAAAAAAGGCTGGAGCAGCTCAGGCATTACCAGCAGGAACAAAAGAAGATCCGCCAGCTCGAAGAAGCCGTCAAGCGCATGCATGAATGGGCAAACCGTGCTGATTCAGCTAAGATGCACCGTCGTGCCTTCAGTATGGAAAAACGTATAGAAAGGCTGAAGAGGGACGGAACCTCCAAACCGAAGAAAGAACAGAGGATCACCAGGGGATTTAGAACTGAGGGCTTTTCGGGCTCGGAAGTGGTATTGGTAAGCGGTCTGAAGTTTGGTTTTGGCTCCAATACAATCCTGAACGGGGTGGAACTTCTTGTAAGAAGAAATGAGAGGCTTGCCCTGCTTGGAAACAACGGGAGCGGCAAAACTACCCTCCTCAGGGTCATAAGGGGAGAGCTGGCTCCCGATGAAGGAATAGTAAAGATCGGCTCAAGCATTAAAACAGGTTACCTTCCCCAGCATGTTGTGTTTGATAACCCGGAAATGTCTATATTAGACACGGTACGGCACGAACTCATCATTGATGAGGGAACGGCCAGGAACATTCTGGCTGGCTTTATGTTCAGGGGCGAGGACGTGTTCAAGACGGTGGAAAGTCTTTCCGGAGGAGAGTTAAGCAGGCTTAAGCTGTGCCTTCTCATGCAGCAGGATGTCAACCTCCTGATCCTTGACGAGCCCACGAATCATCTTGACATTCAGTCGAGGGAATGGATAGAAGAATCGCTGGATGCCTTCGAGGGCACCATTTTGTTTGTGTCCCATGACCGCTACTTTATCCGCAAATTTGCATCTTCGGTATGTGAACTGGAAGACGGAAAGCTGCTTTGTTTTGATGGCAATTATGAATCCTTCAGGGAATACAGGAGGATAATTGAGGAAGAGAAAAGAAGAACTGCTTCCGGGGAAAGCAGAGCTGCCAGACCCAAACAGCAAAGAGCAAGAAAGCCCAATCCCAAGGCTCTTGAAAAGAAACTGGATTCCATTGAAACCGATATTTCTGAAACGGAGGCACGGCTCATGGATATAGAGGAGGAAATGGAGCAACATGCCTCAGATTATGTTATGCTGGAAGAATTGCTCTCCGAGAAGGATGATCTTTCCGCAAAGCTGGAAGTACTATATCGGAAATGGATGGAGACCCATCAATTGCTGGGGGATGGGTCTCCATAGCCGGAATCGGAATCATAAGGATCTTATCAGGAGGCTTCGGGCTGTTCAAACTGGCTGTTGTATAGCGAAGCGTAGAAGCCGTCTCTTGCCATCAGCTCATCATGGGTTCCCTGCTCCACTATATCGCCCTCATTCATAACGAGGATCAGATCCGCATTTCTTATGGTGGACAGCCGATGGGCAATTATAAAACTGGTTCTGTCCTTCATCAGATTGTCCATGGCCTTTTGGATCAGGACCTCGGTGCGGGTGTCCACCGAGCTTGTGGCCTCATCCAGAATCAGAATCCTGGGATCGGCCAGTAATGCTCTTGCAATGGTGAGGAGCTGCTTTTGCCCCTGGGATATATTGGATGCTTCTTCGTTGAGAATCATATTATAACCATCGGGCAGAGTATGGATGAAATGGTCTGCATGGGCCATCCGGGCAGCTTCCTTCACCTCCTGGTCAGATGCGTCAAGACGCCCGTAGCGTATATTTTCCATAATGGTTCCATGGAACAGCCATGTATCCTGAAGAACCATGCCGAATATCTTCCTCAGATCTTTGCGGGTGTATTCGCGGATGTCATGGCCATCCACCGTTATACGTCCGCCGTTGAGATCATAAAAACGCATCAGTAGTTTTACTATGGTTGTTTTACCGGCACCGGTAGGACCTACAATGGCAATTCTCTGGCCTGGCTCCACTTTTGCGTTGAAGTCCCTGATGATGATTTTCTCGGGATCATAGCCAAAACGCACATGTTCAAAGGTTACTCTGCCTTCAATCCTGTCTGGCAACACAGGGCTTTCAGGTTCGGGTGATTCTTCGGACTCGCCCAAAAACTCAAAAACGCGTTCTGCGGCTGCTGCGGTTGATTGCAATATATTGGCCACCTGTGCCATCTGGGACACGGGTTGTGTAAAGAGGCGGACATATTGGATGAATGAGAGAATATCTCCCACCTGGATGGCACCTGTTGCTGCAAGCCATCCTCCAAGCATACAGACCACCACATAGCCCAGATTCCCTATAAATGCCATGATGGGCATCATCATGCCGGATAGGAACTGAGACTTCCAGGCAGAGCTATAGAGGGTTTTGTTGAGCTCATCGAAGGTCTTCACAGACTCTTCTTCCCTGTTGAAGGCCTTCATGATGGTGTGACCGCTGAAGATCTCTTCCACATGACCGTTGACATGACCCAGGTATTCCTGATGGGTTCTGAAATGCTTCTGAGATCTCTTAACCACAAAGGTTATAAAGAAGGTTGAAATAGGTATGATCAAAAGGGCGGCAAGGGTCATGATCCAGCTGATGGTGAGCATCATCACGAATACACCGATCATCATGGTGACCTGGGAGAAGATCTGTGAAAGGCTCTGATTGAGCGTGTGACTTACAGTATCCACATCGTTGGTCACCCTGGACAGGATCTCGCCATGGGTCTTGGTGTCATAGTATTTAAGAGGCAGCCGGTTAATTTTTTCGGCAATTGCTTTTCTCATCCTGTATGAGATCCTCTGGGATACTCCGGCCATAATGAATCCCTGAAGGAATGAGAAGATGCTGCTTGCAAGGTATAAACCCAAAAGGAGTATGAGGATGTTGCCGATGGTAACAAAATCAATACCGGCTCCGGGAACCCCGCTTATTTTTTTCACCAATCCCTCAAACAGGATAGTGGTGGCATTGCCCAATATTTTGGGGCCTATGATGGAAAAGGCGGCGCTGCCAAAGGATAGTATCAGCACTGTTATGATGGCTGCCCGATAGGGTTTCAGGTACTGCACAAGCATCTTTAGAGTACCCTTGAAATCTTTGGGTTTTTCGCCCGGTCCCATATGTCCTCCTCGTGGGCGGGGACCGCCTCCAAAAGCGGGTCTTGCCGGCATTCTGCCTGATTGATCATGCTTTTTCACGATACCAATTCCTCCTCTGTAAGCTGGGACAGGGCAATTTCCCTGTAGACCTGACAGTTTGCCATAAGGTCCTGGTGAGTGCCTTTGCCTGCGATTCGTCCATTATCAAGAACGATAATCTGATCGGCATCTTTAATAGTGCTGATGCGCTGTGCCACAATCAGAACCGTGCTGTCTGCGGCCTCAGCTCTGAGCGCTTTTCTAAGAGCTGCATCGGTCTTAAAGTCAAGAGCAGAGAAGCTGTCGTCAAAAATAAAGATATCGGGTTTTTTAACCAGAGCGCGGGCGATGGAAAGCCTTTGCTTCTGGCCGCCGGAGACATTGGATCCGCCCTGGGAGATGGGAGATTGCATGCCTTCAGGTTTTTCGGAGATGAATTGTGATGCCTGGGCAACCTGTGCCGCCTTTTCCAGCAGAGCATCCGGTGCGTTCTCATCTCCATATCTGAGATTGCTCTCTATTGTGCCGGAAAAAAGGATACCCTTTTGCGGAACATATCCGATTCTGTTCCTGAGCTCACGCTGGGTGACATGACGTATATCGGTTCCATCAATCAGAATTTGCCCGTCTGAAACATCGTAAAACCGTGGAATGAGGTTAACAAGTGTGCTCTTTCCACTGCCCGTACTGCCTATTAAGGCGGTTGTCTTGCCGGGTTCGGCTGTGAAACTTATATCATGAAGTACATAATCCTCAGCTCCCGGATATCTGAAGAACACGTTTTTAAACTCCACTGCAGCAGGTCCGCCGGTTTTGAAATGGATAGGGGATTCAGGATCTCTTATAGCTGTCTTTGTGCTGAGAACCTCGGCTATGCGCTGAGCCGAAACCGAGGCGCGGGGGAGCATGATGGACACCATGGAGATCATGAGAAAGGCCATGATGATATGCATGGTATATTGGATAAAGGCCATCATGCTACCCACCTGCATGGCTCCCGCATCCACCTGATGGGCTCCCACCCAGACAATCAGAACCGAGATGCCGTTCATTATCAGCATCATGATGGGCATCATGAGAGCCATTATGCGGCTGACAAAGAGATGGGTTCGTGTCAGATGGGTGTTGGCCTCATCAAAACGTTGTTCTTCATGCTTTTGGGTATTGAAAGCACGGATGACAAGCATCCCTTCCAAGCTCTCACGGGTTACCAGATTGAGCCTGTCCACAAGCTTCTGAATGATTTTGAACCTGGGTACCGCAACAAAGAACAGTACCAGAACCAGGGTTAGGATGGCCATGACCGCAACCGCAATTATCCACCCCATATTGGTATTGGTGGAGAGCACACGGATTACCCCTCCAATGCCCAGAATTGGGGCGTAAAATACCATCCTGAACAGCATAACCATCAGCATTTGAATCTGCTGGACGTCATTGGTTGTGCGGGTGATGAGGGATGCCGTGGAAAACTGATCAAACTCTGTTCCCGAGAACTCAACCACCTTCGAGAACAGAGACCTTCGGACATCCCGTCCCAGTCCTGCCGACATGCGGGCAGCCAGAAGACCCACCAAAACAGTGGAAATCATGCTCAAAACAGCAACCAGAAGCATTATCAGCCCAGTCTTGAGGATGTAGCCGGATTGCATCTTTCCTATGTCGGCACCCAGGGCTTTGTACTCGTTTTTTATATACTCGGCGGCTGATTGCCTGACCATTGTTTCCGGAATATCAGCCATGTCTTCGAACCCGGTTGTTCCTATACCGTAAACCGCCATAATGGCTTTTCCCCAAATACTGTTCAGGCGTTCATCATTTTGGTCGCTCCGATTCTTCAGAATGTAGGCGGGCTCGCTGTTCAGAAGGGGAAACCTTTTAAGAAAGCGCCCATAGTCCTTAATTTGACTATTGGCAGGTGCATAAAAACCTTCCAGATATTCTCTTTCGGAATCGGTCATTAATAGAACCAGTTTTTCATATTCGCTCTTTCTTATCACTTCCGGAACCGAATATTCAATACCTCCCTGCTGAATCCCATTGTTGACGATATCCGACATGTAGTCCGGCAAGGAGAGATCTGCCATGGCCTGTCCGAAGAGGAGAGCAATAATGGCAAGAACTATAATAAGATAGGGCTTCATATACTTCATAAGTTTAAG
>LFSK01000129.1 GCA_001512555.1 Clostridiaceae bacterium DTU059
AGACCTTTTTCCTGAAGTTCGAGATATCGTCTTCGAGCCCGCTCCTCCGCCGATGCAGTCAGAAATATCTTGAGACCCGCGTCCGGAAGCACCTTGGTTCCAATATCCCTGCCATCCATAACCACCGGATTGTCTCTGGCAATTTCCTGCTGCAGGGCTACAAGCCTGGTGCGAACCTCAGGAAAAGCCGAAACATTGGAGGCACCCATGGAAACCTCATTGGTCCGGATAGCAGAAGAAACATCCTCCCCGTCCAGATAGATGCTCTGTATTCCATTGTGGTATCCAACTGAGATATCTATATCAGGCATGATGCGTGAAACGCCTTCATGATCCTTTGTATCGATGCCCAGCCTTATGGCTTTCAGTGCGACAGCCCGGTACATAGCTCCCGTGTCAAGATAGATGATTCCCAATTCTTCAGCAATCCTTCGGGCCAAAGTGCTCTTCCCTGCACCGGATGGACCATCTATGGCTATTCTGATATCTTTCAAAATGTCATCCCCCATCTGTTGAAGATGTAATCATTCATAAATTCAAATACAGTGGCTATACCACACGGTGGCCGATGCCGATGGCCACATCGTTAAGATGGAGCAGCCCTATTCCGAAAAACACGGCAACACCCACATGCTCACCACTTCTTGCCACGGCGATCTTCCCACCCACGTTAAGTCCCATGGCCTTTTGCATGACCTGGATAAGAGCTTCCCTGGCGGCACCGGCAACAGCGCCCTCCTCGGCATGGGATTCTTCGATAACCCCTTCCCTCTTGGCGGATACCACCGCCCGTTCAATGATCCGGGTTACCGAATTGATGAATTCACCGCCGTAATCCACGGCCGATGTTTTTATGTCTCTGTCTGCAAATTCCTTCTTCAGTTCCTTTTCCTCTTCCCTGCCGCTTGTAAGCGCCATCCGGACGGCAGCCTTGACAATGTCCTTGCTGCCAAATGACCCATTTTGGTTCATACTCTAAACCTCCGTCTAATACATTGATTATATTGGAAAACATACGGCAGGACAAGGGTGCTCAAAAAGAAAACTTTGATGGTCAGTTTCTGATATTTACCCTCATAAGACGATTCATTCCGGGGCTTATTTTAACCGAGTTCTCCCTCATATCGGTATACAGTCCGCTGCTTTTGTCTGAAAGGTAAACATGGAAGGCGTGGGTTTGATCCGCGGCATGGATCTCCACCACATCTCCATCGGTCAGTTCCAGCTTTACGGGGAACCTGTGGATGACCATGGCATGCTCACCGTTTATAAAGAGGGAGGCACTGTTTGCCGCATATTCCCCCAATAGGTTTAGCGTAACATGCCCCTGATCTATGATGGATTGATAGTTCTTTATGGGTTCGCCGTTAAGGCTGTCGGTTCTGAACACTGCCCCGTAGGGCGACACCAGCATGAGTTGAACGGCGATGAGCATAATGACCATGAGAACGGTAATTGATTTTATAAGAAAATCCATATAATAACCACCTGCAACCATGGATAACAGTATTCTGCCCATGGCCGGGACGGTTCATACGATTGCCGCAGGATGCAAGGCGCTTCCTGCTATATGCTGCTTCCGGCCGTATAGCCGGTAGACAGGGCGATAGTCAGGTTGTATCCACCCGTATAGGCATCCACATCAATGATTTCTCCTGCGAAATAGAGCCCTTTTATGAGTTTGGACTCCATGGTCTTTGGATCAATCTCATTTACCCTTATCCCGCCCGCCGTCACTATGGCCTCGGCAATGGGTCTTGACCTTGATACCGTAAGCCGGATGCCTTTTAAAAGTGAAACCATCCTTTGCCGCTCCTGACGGGTGATCTGGTTGACCGGCTTTTCCGGTGGTATCTCCAGCAATTGGATGAATACCGGAATCATACTTTTTGGAAGGAGTTCATGAAGAGAATTGGACAGCTGCTTCCTTGAAAACTTTTCAAAGTCCCTTTGTATGCGTCTGTCGAGAATTTCCTCGCTTAGGGCGGGCTTCATATCAATAACCAGTTCTGAGCCGGTAAAACCGCAGGCAAGGATATGCCGGCTCGCGCTCAGGATGAGAGGGCCGGAAACCCCGAAGTGGGTAAACAGCATCTCCCCCTGCTCCAAAAAAACCTTTTTGCCGTCGGAATCGTATACGGTAAGACCGATATTCTTAAGGGTCAGCCCGCTTAGTTGGCGCACCCAGGTTTCCACTGTTTCCAGAGGCACCAGGGAGGGTTTGAGGTCGGTGACGGTATGCCCCAGCATCTTCGCCATTTTATATCCATCGCCGGTGGACCCGGTAAGGGGATAGGACAGTCCGCCTGTGGCGATCACCACAGCATCCAGTTCATAAAAGTCTCCATTGTCCAGAACCAGGCCTTTCACATGACCGTCCTGAGACAGGATTTCCCTTACACATGAATTGTATTTGATGACAACATTGTTTTCTATGGCATAATGGATCAGGGCGTCGCATATATCGGAAGCCCTGTCGGATTCGGGAAACACTCTGTTTCCTCTTTCGGTTTTCAG